>CAZDSN010000299.1:0-5560 GCA_964507675.1 uncultured Ardenticatenaceae bacterium
GTTAACATAACCGAGAATTATACCCACAAATGTTTTATTGCCAATAATGTCTAATCTATCCCTGGAGGTCTCCCCGATGAAAATTGTCGTTTACATTGTAGCTGTATTGTTAGGCTTTATGGGGCTGATGTTCGTCATCGGCGCGCAGGGGCAGGTCATTCGCTTTGTGGTCGGCGGCGTTTTGTTGGTTGCCGCCGGAGTAGTCATTTACCTGACGCGCATGCAGCCGCAGGTGACGCAAACCACCAACGTGCAGAAAATAGACCTGAGTGGGAACGTCAGCCTGGAAAGGTTGAAATGCCAGAATTGCAGCGCCCCCCTGGACAAAAATTCCATTGAAGTGAAGGCGGGCGCCATCTTTGTCCACTGCCCTTACTGCGACACCAGTTACCAGATCGAGGAGGCCCCCAAATGGTAGCCATGCCCACCGCCCTCTGGCAGCGCGCCCGTAGTTGGTTGACGCCAATGCCGGCATTCTCCCCCCCTCCCCCCGGCTTGCGCACCTACCGCCTGCAGCGCCGCAACGAACACGACCACCTGGACACCCGCCGCCTCCACTTTCGGGTGGAGGGCGATGGCTCTGGCGTCCTGTTTATTGACGTCACCGACGTCATTCACCTCAACCCCACCGCCGCCCTCATGGTCTATCTGGCGTTGGAAGGCGTGCCGCAGCCGCAGGCGCGGCAGCAACTGCGCGCCCAATACCACAGCGTCAGCCGCGTCCAACTGGAACGCGAACTGGGGCAAATGTACGACCTGGTGGACAACCTGCGCCGCCTGGACAACGGCTGCCCCACCTGCGCCCTGGGCGAAGTGCCGCACACCGCCCTCTTCAGCACCCCCGTCCACGCCCCGTACAAAGTAGACCTGGCCCTGACCTACGGCTGCAACAACGCCTGCGCCCATTGCTACAACGAACCCGACCGGTATGAAATGCCCTCGCTGCCTAAGGAGTCCTGGTTTCAGGTGATTGACCGCCTGCACGCGGCGGGCGTGCCCCATCTCATCTTGACGGGCGGCGAAGCCACACTGCACCCTGATTTGCCGGCAATCATCGCCTACGCCGACCAGCTGGGCCACATCGTCGGCCTAAATACCAATGGACGGCGCATTGCCCACCAGCCATACATGCAAACCCTGGCGGACGCCGGGCTGAACCATCTGCAAGTAACCTTAGGCTCTTCTCGCCCTGAAGTTCACGACCAGATGATGGCCGCTAAATCCTTCCACCAGACGGTGCGCGGCATTCAAAACGCCCTGGACAGCCGCGTCCACGTCATCACCAACACCACCCTCATGCGCGCTAACATGGGACATGTGGAGGAGATTATAGATTTCCTCTACGACCTGGGCATCCGCACCTTTGCCATGAACGGCATGATTTACAGCGGCGGCGGCTTTGCCCATCCCAGCGCTATTTTTGAAGAAGAAATGCCCGCCCTCCTCATTCGCGTGCGCGACCATGCCGCCGAATTAGGGATGCGCTTCCTCTGGTATACCCCCACCGAGTACTGCCGCATGTCGCCTGTGGAACTGGAAATTGGCGCCAAGCGCTGCAATGCCGGCGAATACTCCATGTGCATTGAACCCAATGGAGACGTGTTGCCCTGCCAATCCTATTACGTCAGCGCTGGCAACATCCTGCGCGATCCCTGGGAAACCATCTGGGACAGCCACCTCTTCTGCACCTTCCGCGACCGCGAACAAGACCCGCGCTGGGCTGGCTTGCCCGAAAAATGTTGGGAATGTCCCGACCTGCCCCTGTGCGGCGGCGGCTGCCGTATCGAACGCGAAGCCCGCGACGGCCAACGTGTGGCCGATGGCGGCGGTTGTACTAGCTGTAGTAGCGGCGGTTGTGGCACAAACACCTCCCATCTAGTCGGGCTGCACACTGCCGGCTTTATTCCCACCGAACACATGACGCGCGCCGACGTGCGCGGCCACGGCGAAATGCCCCAACTCATACCCCTCAGCAACATTACCTTCTCCGACGCCGTTCCCGCCTACATCGTCAAACCCGCCGTCATCCCCCTCACCCACGTTATTTCGGACAAAAGGTGAACATTTATGCCTTTCCCCAGGAGACCAAACCTGAGAACAACGCCCTTCTTCCTTCTGTTTTCTGCCTTCTTCTTTCCCTGGAGTTGACGCTATGACGACAGGATTGCTGGATAAACTTTTTACCATTCGCCGTCCGCAACCGCCCGCGCCCGTCCCGCCGGGCCTCTACCACACCCTGCGCGAGGCTGATGGGCAAATCACCCGCCTGCATTTGCGCGTGGAGCCAGATGGCAGCGGGATGCTCATCGCCAACGCCGCCGCCGCCGCCCGGCTTTCCCCGGTGGGCGTGGTCATTGCTAAAGGGCTGCTGGATGCTCAGCCCGAACGGGACATCTTAGTTGACTTGCGCGAACGCTTCCAAGATAGCCCGGCTGCCCGCCTGGAGCACGATCTGGCTCAAGTGAAACTGCTGCTGAGCGATCTGGCGCAGCCAGGCGACCGTTATCCGGTCTTTAACCTGGAAGATGCCGCCGTCCTGCCTGGACAAACATCGCTGATGGCGCCCCTGGAAGCCACGGTGCCCCTGGCTGCGCCCGAACAGATGATGCCTGTTTTGTCTCGTTTGTGGGACGTAGGTATTCCCCATGTGACGATTCTGGTCCCCGCCAACCCCAACCCGCTGCACCTGACGCGCGCTGTGGAACGCGCCGAAGACCTGGGACTGATCTGCGGCGTCAGCGGGCGGGCCAGCGATCTGGCCGCGGGTGGGTTGTTGGACGATCTGGCACAGGCGGGGTTAGACCACGTGACCGTTTTCTATGCGGCGGCGGATGCTGCCGTCCACGACGCTCTGTTGGGCAGCGGCGATCACGCGGCGGCGGAACTGCTTTTTCGCCGCACGCAAATGCTGGAGATGGCCGACGTGGGGCAGGTGCCCTTGGTAATGGCCACCATTGATCACCTGGAAGCCACGCTGGACGCCTTGTTAAAGCTGTACGTGACCAATGTCTCCTTCTTTGCTATTGCCGCGACGGCGGATGGACAAGATGGGTCCATCCCCGCGCCCGCCATGCGCCAGGTAGCGGCGCAGGTGGAGGAGGACGCGGAGGAGGCCCGCGTTGCTTATCTGTGGTTGCCTCCTGTGCAGCGCGATCCCCGTTTGTCGCTGGCGCAGCAGGTGCGGCAGGGACCGCGCTGCGCCGGGGATGTGGCGGTGCGGATTGAGGTGGATGGGTCGGTGATGCCGGCACGCGGCCCCGCCGCCAGCGCCGGCAACCTGCTGCACAATTCCTGGGAAACCATCTGGGATAACCCCGCCTTTCGCCGCTATCGCGGACGGGTGGAAGCCCCCACCCGCTGCCAGGTATGCCCTGGTCTGGCTATTTGCGCCGCTGATTGTCCTGCCGAACCCGCTGGCTGGGCAATGCCGGCAACAAGGTGAAAACCATGTGCGATCTAACCCGCTTTGAAAAAATCAGCCGCCCCCTGGCGCTGCTGTTTGCCGTTTGCCTGTTGGCTCTGTTTGCCGCCCCCGCCGCTGCCCAGGATTATCTCTTCTCTGTGCCCGACTTGGAGATGCAGGTGTTTGTACAACAGGATGCGTCGGCGCGCATTGTGTATGACATCACCTTCGAAAACAGCGCGGGCGGGCACGTGATTGACATTGTAGACATCGGCATGCCCACCAATGATTACGACATTGGCAATATGTCCGCGTCTGTGGGCGGGGTGGCTGTCAGCGAAATTCGCCCGTCGGAACTTGTCAGGCAGGCTGTGGAGATTCACCTGGGCCGCTTCACCATCCCACCCTCGGGCACAGGCGTGCTCCATTTTGAATTGACGATCCCCGATTTCGTTTACCAGGACGTGACGAATAAAGAACTGGCCTCGCTGCAAATCTCGCCCACCTGGTTTGATGGGCAGTTTGTACAGGGGACGACGGACGTAAAAATCGCCATTCATTTGCCCGAAGGGGTGAATCCGGACGAGATGCTGTATCAGGATGTGCCCTTCACCCAAAAAGCATTGTTTGAGGGGCGGGCTGTGGCCTTATGGGAGTTCCCCGACGCTCGTTTGACCGGCCCAAACCGGGTGGGGGTCTCTTTCTCGCAAACGGTGATGGAGCGCGTGATTGAGCAGTCGGTCTTTGATCTGGCAATCAACTGGTTTGTAGGGAATCCGGGGGTGCGGGTGATTGCCGGCATTCTCGGCGTGCTTCTCTTCTCCTTCCTCTATTTGCGCTTTTCCGGCGGCACCGGTTGGAGCCTCTGGTTTTTGCTGGCGGGTGGCCTTGTCTTGCTTTACGTGAACAGCCCTGGCCTGCATATGCTCAGCTTCATTCCCCTGATCGCCCTCATTTTTGTCAACGAACGCGGTTTGAAGCAGCGCAAAAGCAAATACCTGCCCCCCATCGTCAGCGTCGAAGGCGGCGGCATTAAGCGCGGTCTGACCGCCGCCGAGGCTGCCGCCCTGTTGGAAATGCCCCTCAACAAAGTGCTCACCCTCGTCCTGTTTGGCTTGCTCAAAAAAGGCGTGGTGCAGCAAGTTCAAGCTACCCCCCTCCAGCTAGAAATCAGCGAAGCCTTCCGCGCTGCCCTGCCCACTACCAAAAAGGAAAAGCAGCAGGCGCGGCGGCAGGCCGCCCAAGACGCCGGATTGGTGCTGCACAAATATGAGCACCCCTTCCTGGAGGCTCTGGAAGAAAACCCAGGCAAACCTGTGCCCCAAATCAATTTCGGCAAAGCGATGAATGCGTTCTTAGAAACTGTCGCCGCCCGCCTGAAAGGGTTCAACCTGGAAGAAACCCGCGACTATTACCGCCGCATTGTGGATCGGGCCATCACTGAAGCCAAAAGTATTGGCGACTTGCCTGAATTTGAGAAAACGGTAGATCGCAATCTGGAGTGGATTCTCATGTCCGAAGAGTATCCCACCGTTTTTGCCCGGCCTGCCTACACCTACTTTCCCCATTGGGTGCGCCCCACCTCATCGGGTGGCGGCGTCTCGTTGGGCGGCGGCAAGGGGTCTGGATCAGCGTCTGTTCCCAGTTTGGGGGACGTGGGCGCGGGATTTGCCGGCTGGGCAGAAACCACCATGGGCACGCTGGCCGGGTCCATCTTGCCGGGCAGCGTCAAAGCTGGCGGCGGCTATGTCAACCTCAGCGGCGTAGACAAGGTGACCGGTGACGTTTTCAAGGCGATGGCTTCTGGTTCTGGCGGCAGCGGCGGTAGCAGCGGCGGCAGCAGTTGCGCCTGCGCCTGCGCCGGCTGCGCCTGTGCCTGCGCCTGCGCCGGCGGCGGGCGATGACCAGACTGGGGCGGGTGTGATGGAGGTTTGGCAGCTATGTTTCGACCTTATCACTCGGAAGACGATTTCTGGCGTATGCGCGCGTTTTTGCGCCAGGTATTTTTGCTGAACGACCGTCGCGAACGGAGTTGGCACGTGGCCCGGCTGGATTATGCCCGCTGGCATACCTGCCTGAACTGCGCCAGAGTGGGTTTGGAGGATGTCGCCTATCTTTGGGAGACGGATGGGCAAATCATCGCCATGCTTATGCCGG
>CAZDSN010000300.1:0-5537 GCA_964507675.1 uncultured Ardenticatenaceae bacterium
CCAGTGGCAGGCGCTGGTGGATGAGCCACAGCGTGTCGCCGCCGCCCGCGAGGCTGCTGTCGCCCGTATTCGCCAATACTACACCTGGGGCATCGTCACCGAGCAGCTTGTAGCGCTCTACCGCTCTACTACCGGCTAAATTTGCAAATAGTTTTCCTGCCATTCCAGGCAAATGGGGGTTCCCTATAAACTGGTCGCTAATTCTTATTGCATAAACTGGCAAAACACCTAAAATTGAGGACTGATTTAGCATCGGTCACCAATGTTCCATCTTTCAATGTAATTGGTTGAAATTACTCAACAGGGACTAGATCTGTTTGTACTGCCGGCCCTGGCTGCCCTACGCCTGCAAGCTGGCTAGAAGGTTTCAATTTCTTTCAAATCTGATGGGCTGCTCCTGACAGGAGGCCACCTCCGGACAGGTTGCCCATTATCCCACAAAACCCAACTTCTATTTTCAATCTATCGTATGCGTCTATCACTTGTCAAAACCCTGTGATTTCATTACAGGGGCACTGCATTTTGCCCCTTTGGGTACTTTCGTGGTGGGGAGAGCCTATCTCGTTGCCGGATCGGCCGAAAGGGACATATGGAGGAATCTTTCTTAATGCGCAAGATAATGGATCGCTTCAGGTCGCCTAATCCTGCCTTGAAACTTATTGTTTTATCCCTCGGCGTTCTCCTCATCACGATTGGCTTCACAAACTATTTCTTGCGGACTGAAGTGTCGGCTAATCCTCCGCCTGGGTTCTATGGGCAAACATTAATAACGGACCTGGTTGAACCCAGCACCTTTGACTTTACCCCAGATGGGCGCATGTTTATTGTGGAACGTGCCGGCAAAGTCCTGATCCTCCAACCCGGCGCCGTTCACGTGGATCCAGACCCTCTGTTGGTATTGGGAAACGTAGACCCCAACCTGACTACAGGCGGGCAGGGCGTCATCAACATCCTGGTAGACCCGGATTTTGGCAACAACGGTTACATCTACCTGTTCTACTCTGCCGTCACCCCCAAACGAGACCGCGTCTCTCGCTTCACCGTTGTGGGTAACACCGCGAACCCTGGCAGCGAACTGGTCATTTGGGAAGACAGCCAGGATCGGGGACGTTCCCACCTGGGCGGCGGCATGGCCTTTGGCCCTGATGGATTATTTTACATTTCCACCGGAGACCATCAAAGCAACCTCCCTGGTGCGCTCCACCCATCTCAACGGATGGATAACTTCCGCGGCAAAGTTTTACGCATTGACGTGAACCCCCTCACGCCTGGCAACCTGGCCCCCGATTGCGTCCCAGGTACAGGTACCATCGTCAACTACTCCATTCCGCCTGACAATCCTTTCATTGACGGGCCAGGCGGCAACTGCAACGAAGTGTGGGCTTACGGGCTGCGTAACGCTTTTCGTATCTCTATTGACCAGGTCACCGGACGCCTGTACATTGGCGACGTGGGCGGTAACGTGGCCGCTACTGCTTACGAAGAACTCAACCTGGGCGAACCCGCTGCCAACTATGGCTGGCCTCTCTGTGAAGGGCCTTGCCCCAACCAACCCTCCACCACCAAACCCATCTTTACCTATTCCCACTTTCCCCCAGGCGATACCGTCGCTCGTGACGCCTCTATTACTGGCGGCTTTGTCTACCGCGGCACGCAGTTCCCGGAAGAATATCGCGGCGCCTATTTCTTTGGCGATTACGCCCAAAAATGGATCCGTTACCTGACAATGGATGTGCAGGGCAACATCCTGGCCGAACTCCCCTTTGAACCGTACGACGGCGCTCTGGACGGACCCTATGGTGACATCGTGGACCTGAAGATGGGCCCTGATGGCGCCATCTACTACGCGGACATCGGCCTCAGCCTGGGCAACATTGGCGTCAATGCCCCTACATCTGGTTCCATCCGCAAGCTATCCTACGTGTCTGGCAATCAGGTACCTGTTATCACCAGCGCCATTGTCACCCCGACCCTGGCTGTTGACGCCCCCCTTCTGGTTGAATTTTCCGCCGCCGCCTACGACCCCGAAGAAGATCCTTTAACCTTTAGCTGGGACCTGGGCAATGGCGTCATTCAGGACAGCGCCACTTTCAGCTACACCTACACGGAAAGAGGCGTATACCACACGCGATTAGCGGTGTTCGATGGCACAAACGTGGCTATGTCCGCTCCCTTTGAAATAATCATTGGCCTCCCCCCCACTGCTACCATTGACGCGCCCTTAACAGGAATGACCTTCCGCGCCAACGACGTTATCACCTATTCAGGTTCGGCCAGCGACGCCGATGGCCCTATCACTGCCGCCAACTACTCTTGGAACATTACCTTCTTGCATGAGGGGCACGTCCACCCGTTTGAAGGCCCAATCACTGGCATTACCGGTGGTTCCTTTACCATTCCTGGCAATGGTCACTCCTTCTTCGACTACACAGCGTTCAAGATTGACTTGACTGTCACCGATGAGGATGGCATTGACACAACCACCAGCGTCATTATTGAGCCGGACAAGGTTGATATTACCCTGGATACAGAACCGGCCGGACTGATCTTGACCTTAGATAATGAAACGCTGGCGGCCCCCTTCACCCGCGACACCCTTATTGGTTTTGAGCATCTGATCTCTGCCGAAGAGACGCAGTTGTTGGACAACACGTTATATGAATTTGTGGGCTGGTCTGACGCCGGCACAGCTTCCCACTACATTGACGTCCCAGTCGCCAATACCAGCTACATCGCTACCTATCAGGTGGCCGCCTGCAATGGCATGATTGCCGGCACAGTCTACCGGGATTACAACGCCAATGGTTTGCCCGGTGAAGCCGAACCAGGCGTCGGCAATGTCACCGTCACCGCCACGAATGCGGCTGGTGTCGTCGTCAGCGCCGTTACGGATGGACTGGGAAACTATGAGTTGCCTGTGCCTAACGGGGAACAGGTGCGGTTGGAGTTCAGCAACCTGCCTCCCGGTTTTCTTACCGGCCCTGCCGGCAACGGCTCTAATACCACCATCTCCTTTATCACCAGTCCCAAATGCAGCGCTAATCTGGGCATCAATGTCCCTGCCCAGTTCTGTCCGGTACAGCCGCCCGACATTGCCGCCACCCAGGCTATTTTCGGTGGTCAAAGCGGCGTCGAGGTCATGAGCAACACGGTTATTTCCTTCACCTACACCGCTGGTCTGGAGCGAGCCGGCGCGCAGCTTTATGGTCCGCTGCCCTATGATGAGCCGGCCTATACCGCAGAAGCCAAAACGCACCAGACTGGCACCGTTTACGGCCTGGCCTACCAACGAGAGAGCGACACGCTGTTTGCCAGCGCCTACATGAAGCGGCACGCTGGCTTTGGTCCTGGCGACACAGGCGGCATTTACCAGATAAATCTCCAATCCGGTCAGGTCAGCTTATTGGCTAACTTGAACGTCATTGGCGGCTATGCCGGCAGCAACCCCCACCCCATCGGCACCAACTGGCTCAAAGAAAATGCGGCTACCTGGGACGCCGTCGGTAAAACCGCCTTTGGCGACATGGACATCAGCGAAGATGGCGAATCTCTGTGGCTGCTCAACCTGCGCGACAAGCGCCTGTACAATGTCCACGTAGGCATCCCGCCGCAGCAGCCCACCTCCGCCAATGTGACCTACTTTCCCATTAACGTGGCTCCGCCCCAATGCAACACAGGCGGCGCGCCTAACTATGACAACCTGCGCCACTTTGGTTTAGGCGTCCATGACGGTCGCGTCTACGTGGGCTCGACTTGCACCGCCCAGACCACCGGCAGCGCCAATGATCTGTACGCCTACGTTTCTTCTTTTGATCCTGCCCATCCCGAAAACGGGTTTACCCTGGAATTAGGTTTCCCCCTAAACTACCCTCGCGGCTGTATTCTTAATTTCCAGAACCAGTGCTCTCAGGCAGAGTGGGGCCCCTGGACATCGTCCTTTACCATTACGCCACACAGTTCTGGCCTGGGCGACTTGGCTGCCTATGGGCCACAGCCCATCCTATCCAACATTGAGTTTGACGGCGCAGGCCATATGTTTCTGGCCATCCGCGACCGTTTTGGCGATCAGATGGGTTATTACACGCGCGCCCTCACTGGCCCGGCGCGTTACAACGGCGACGCGGCTGGCGATATTCTGGTGGCTTGCCGCATCAATGGCAGTTGGACGCTGGAAAGCAACGCCGCCTGCGGCGATCTGGGCCCCTCAGATAGTACTCCCGGCACCGGGCCAGGCAATCCAGGAAGGGAATTTTTCTTCAATGACAACCAGCAGTCAACACGCACCGAATTGGGTCTGGGCAGCATTGAATATGTGCCCGGCACGCGCTACCTGATCGCGGCCATCTCCAACCCCGTGCCTTTCGTGCAGCAGCCCGCATATTCCTCAAATGCCTGGGATGCCGGCATTCGCTGGCTGGACCTCACCAACGGTACAGCCTTCCGCGACTACCGTATCTACGATACCAACGGCGGCGCTGGCCTCACCGACGACCTGCCCACTTTCGGCCATGCCAATGGCCTGGGCGACCTGGAAGCTCTGTGCAGTCCTGCCCCCATTGAGTTAGGCAACCGCGTCTGGTACGATGCCAACCGCAACGGTCTCCAGGACGCAGCCGATCCCGGTATCGCCGAAGTCAGCGTCCTCCTGTTCGATCCCAGCCGGCAAAACGTCGTCGGCGTCACTACCACCGACGCCGCCGGCCAATTCACCTTTAACCGCAGCAACGTATTTATGAACGGCGCCGTTGGCGTCGAACGCAACCACGGGTACGTCATCCTGGTTGACGCCACCGCCTTCCGTCCGGAAGGATACGCGCCGGCTGGTGTCCTCTTTGGCCTCCTGCCCACCACCCCAAACGTTGGCCCTGATAACATTGATTCCGATGGCGTTACCATGGGTAGCACCATCGGCGTCTCCATCGTCACCGGCGACAGTGGCAGCAACAACCACACCTTCGACTTTGGCTTCACTGATCCAGAGCCAACGCCCACACCTTTGCCCACGCCCACAGATACCGCCACGCCGACGCTCTCCCCTACACCCACCGACACAGCCACGCCGACGGACACAGCCACGGCCACGGCTACCGCCACAGCCACCATCACCCCCACGGCGACGGCGACGGCCACCATCACCCCCACGGCTACCGCCACAGCCACCATCACGCCCACAGCCACGGCCACTATCACTCCGACAGCCACCATCACGCCCACGGCGACGGCTACACCTACCCTGGCGCCAACGCCTACGGACACCCCGACGCCGACGCCCACAGACACACCTGCGCCAACACCGACGGATACCCCAACGCCCACGGATACCCCGACGCCAACGCCCACGGATACCCCAACGCCCACGCCCACGGATACCCCGACGCCGACGCCCACGGATACCCCGACGCCGACGCCCACGGACACCCCGACGCCGACGCCCACGGATACCCCGACGCCGACGCCCACGGACACCCCTGCGCCGACGCCGACGGATACCCCAACGCCAACGCCGACGGATACTCCAACGCCAACACCGACGGATA
>CAZDSN010000301.1:0-5535 GCA_964507675.1 uncultured Ardenticatenaceae bacterium
AGCCCGGCTCCACCGGCTCGCGTTCCGCCTTGTGATCGCCCTGGAACAGAATCTTCGTGGTGCGCACCTTGTCCTTGTCGTCTGCGGCGAACAATCCGAGCGTGAACTCGCGACGCTGCTTGCGCAGGGCGGCGATTTCCTTTTCGAACGCGTCGTGCTTCGCCTTCTCGTCGCCCTTGAGCGCGGCCTTCACTTCCTTGTCACCGGGCTCGACCTTCTTCTCGATGCCTTCGATCTTGGACTTCAGATCGTTCGTCCGCTGCGCCTTCGGGGTGTCGAGCAGTAGCTTCTCCTCTGGCGTCAGCTTTGCGAAGCGTTCGTCGCGCATTCGCTTCTTGATGGTGGCAAGAATCTCGTCCAGTTGCTGGGTCAGCGGCCTGATCTTCTCGTCGAGCGACTTGTTGTGCGTGCGAATCGCTTCTTGTTCAACGGCGAGAATCGCAATGAGTGCCGAGGTATCCAGCACCATCAGGCAGGAACCCCCTGTTCGTCGTAGCCAATAATTTCATCGCCTGGGCGGGTATCTAGCAGTGGCAGCGCAGCACACGCCTGACCAATCTGTATGAACGCTTCCGCCGGCGCCTGCGGCCGGCTTTGCCGCGCTTTTTCTCGTGCCAGCCGCTCGCGTAGGGCATTGAGAACGGCCTGGGGAATGGTTTCGCCTGTGGTGCGAGCCAGTTCCCGCGCCAGATTATCAGCTTCCGGGTCCTTGATTTCCAGGGTCACTTGCAATTCTCCTATTTCTGGATTCTCTTGCATCACCCAATGTACCATCACTAAAAGTTCTAGACTATATTGCCAGGATAATGGGATATTATTGTGCCTTGTTTGCCAGGATATAGTGAGATGCAAATGGACATCGGTCATACACCTTCTTACGATCTATTCAGTCCCGCCTTCAAACGCGACCCCTTCCCCACCTTCGCCCACATGCGGCAGCACGCGCCGGTTTATCGCCACGTGGCCCCGAACGGCATTGCCATCTGGTACATCACCCGCTATGAGGACGTAGCCGCTGTCCTCAAGGACGAGCGGTTTGTGAAGAACATCTTTAACGCCCTGCCGGCATCCCACTGGCCCCACGCGCCGCACGCCCACAACCTGCTGCAGTTGATCAACCGCAACATGCTGTTCGCCGATCCGCCGGATCACACGCGGCTGCGGGCGCTGGTCAGCCAGGCATTCACGCCCCGCCGCGTGGAGCAAATGACGCCGCGGGTGCAGGCCATTGCCGATGCGCTGTTGGATAAAGTAGCCGACCAGCGGCAAATGGAGCTGATCGAGGCGTATGCGTTTCCCCTGCCCTTAAGCGTCATCACGCAACTGCTAGGCATTCCGACGGCAGATCAGGAACAAATGCGCTTCTGGTCGCAAGCCATCATTGCTGCCGGCAGCCATGGCATCAGCTACAGCCAGCGCAAGCAGCGCATTAAGGCGTTGGTAGATTATTTGAGCGGTCTATTTGCGGCGCGGCGGGCGCAGCCACAAGATGACCTGATCACGGCCCTGGTGCAGGCGGAGCAGGCCGGCGACCGCCTGACGGAAATGGAACTCTCTAGCATGGTCGTGCTGCTGCTGGTCACCGGGCATGAAACCACCGTTAACCTGATTGGAAACGGCGTGTATACTTTGCTCACCCATCCAGCGCAGCGCGCTTTGGTGCAGGCCAATCCGGCCATCATGGAAACGGCCATTGATGAACTGCTCCGCTTTGATGGCCCGGTAGAAACGTCTACCACCCGTTGGGCGCGCGAAGACGTCCTGTTTCAGGGGCATCCAATCCAACGTGGGGACGTGGTGCGGGTGGTGCTGGCCTCTGCTAACCGCGACCCGACGCAGTTCGAGCAGCCAGACATGTGCGACATTCAGCGCGCAGACAATCGCCACCTGGCCTTTGGCCTGGGCATTCATTACTGCCTGGGCGCGCCCCTGGCGCGGTTGGAAGGGCAGATTGCCCTGCAAACCCTGTTCAGGCGTTTCCCCGATATACGCCTGCAAGCACATGCCAACAACCTGACCTGGCGTTCCGGTGTTCTCTTTCGTGGCCTGAAACGGCTTCCCCTCGCCTGGTAAGGGCTGCCGGCAGCAAGTTGATTCCCATGACACAGTAACAAAAAAGCCCCAGGCTCATTGGAGTCTGGGGCTTTCACTTTTGCGCTGTCAGAATTGTTTACGCCTGTTCTTGCAGTTCCTTCCGATGCGCTTCGACGATTTGCTGCTGTATGTGCGCCGGAATGCGCCCGTAGCGCAAAAACTTCATGGAGAACACGCCGCGGCCTTGCGTCATAGAGCGTAGATCGGCGGCATAGGTCTGCACTTCCGCCAGGGGCACTTCCGCTTTCACCACACTTTTATTGCCGACCTGGTCCATGCCCAATACACGGGCGCGGCGGGAGTTCAGGTCGCCCATAATGTCGCCCATGTTCTCGGCGGGCACGCTCACTTCCAACTCGTGAATCGGCTCCAGCAGTACCGGGCCGGCGCCTAAGGCGGCTTTTTTGAACCCTTCCCGCCCGGCAACCTGGAAGGCAATTTCCTTGGAGTCCACCGGATGTTCCTTGCCATCATAAATAATCGCTTTCACGCCGACCACAGGATAGCCAGCCAGCGGCCCGGCTTCCAACGCCTGCCGGCATCCCTTCTCCGTCGCCGCCACAAACGGCGCGGAAACAGACCCGCCGAAGATCTCCGAAGCGAATACAAATTCATCATCATCCGACAGGGACTCAACGCGCAGGAACACACGGGCATACTGGCCCGCGCCACCCGTTTGCTTCTTATGCGTATATTCGGCAGAGTTAGTGCCCGTGATCGTCTCCCGGTACGGTATCTTGGGGACAGTTGTGGTCAGGTTAACGCCGAATTTTGACTGCATTTTCTTCACGGCAATGTCCAGGTGGGTGACGCCCATGCCGGAAAGAATCGCCTCCCGCGTGGCTCGTTCCGTTGCCCAATGCAAAGTGGGGTCTTCGGCCACCAGGCGGTTGAGGGAGGGGGACAGCTTGGCCACATCTGATTGGGAGACAGGATGAATGGCAATGGAAGAAATAGGATTCGGTTGGAGCACAGGGGGCAGGATGAGGGATTCGGCGCGGCTGCCACAGAGGGTATCGTTTGTGCCGGCATCTCCCAACTTCACCACCATGCCAATATCGCCGCTGTGCAGGCGCGTCACGTTTATGCCTTCCTTCCCTCGCAGCACGCTCAGCGTACCCACGCGCACTTCTGCATGCCCATTAGAATGCCACACCCGCGAATCGGACTCCAACACACCGCCATAAATGCGCAGGTAACTCATCTTGCCATACGCATCTTCCCGCGTCTTGAAAATAAAAGCGGCCAGGGGAGATTTATCGCTAACCGGATACTTTACTTCCTGGTCATCCCCTTTCTTCGCCGTAAACGCAGCCTCATTGTCGTTGGGCGCAGGCATCAGCCTGACCAACAAATCCACCAGCGGCTTCACCGCTATGTCCTCTTGCGGTGCGGCAAAACAAACGGGCACCATCAGGTTCTGAGCCATCGTCTCTTTAATGCCCCGCACCATCTCTTCGACTGTCAACTCCTCCCCTTCCAGATACTTTTCAATCAAGGCGTCATCCCCCTCCGCCGCCGCCTCAATCAACGTCATCCGCGCTTCCTCAGCTTCGTCCGCCAGATCCGCCGGGATAGGCGCTTCCGCGTTGCCCACATACGCCTTCATCGTCAACAGGTCAACCACCCCTTTGAAACTGGGACCCTCACCAATCGGAAGCTGCAATCTGACAAAATTGGCTTCGAGGTTTTCGTTCAGACTGTTCCACACGCGCTCAGTGCGCACGTTTTCCCGATCCATCTTATTAATCAGCACCATGCGCGGCAAATTGTTGTCGGCGGCATTCTTAAAGACCAGTTCCGTGCCCACTTCCACGCCCGCCACCGCTTCTACCAGAACCAGCGCGCCTTCGCTCACGCGCAAGGCGCTGTTGACCTCGCCCACAAAATCGGCAAAGCCAGGCGTGTCCAGCAGATTTAACTTCACGCCGTCCCACTCAATGGGCGCCAGAGCCGTGGCAATCGAACTGTTGCGCGCAATTTCCTCTTCTTCAAAGTCCATCGCCGCGGAACCATTTTGCACACTGCCCATACGGGTAGTCGCCCCCGTGTCAAACAGCAAACGCTCCACCAGGGTGGTCTTACCGGCGCCATTATGGGAAACCAGGGCAATATTGCGAATTTGTCCAGTTTGATACTCTTTCATCTGATTTGGAAACCCTCGTTCTTAAAGGAAAACGTTATGTTTTGTCCCCATCCCGCCTGGGATTTTAGACGAAAGGGGGGGAGTTGTCAAAGCAGCCCCGCCCGCCCGGCAGCCCCATCGCAAGATAAGCCGGGTTTTTCCGTAAAAACCCGGTTTATCCACTCGCTATGATGATACCCTGTTGCAAACAAAAAGCGGCGGCCACACTCGAAAATGCGCCCACCGCTCCTCCTTCTTCCTTCTTCTTTCTGCCCTCTTCCTTCTGTTTTCCCCTTTACTCCACCGACAACACATGCAGCTTCGCGTGCGGGATCGTCTCATAAGAGCCAAAGTGCATCTTGATCGTATACCCCTGCGTCAGGTAAGGATAGTCGCCGCGATGCGCTTTCGTCTCTTTGATGGCAAACTTCACCAGATCAATAAAGCGCTCCGGATCCACTTTTTGCAGCGCTTCCGTGCTTTCAATGTGTTCAAACGGCAAAGCCATCCAATGCACTGCGCCTTCGGGATGGATGCTTTCTAACAGGGCAAATTGCTTTTCGTCGTCTCTGGCAATGAAATTCCCTGGCTCCTCGCCACTTAAAATGGCGCAAAAAGGACAATATACAGGCTCAATCATGATTACCTCCTGGCTGCGGGGCGCTGGTCGTCGCCTGGGGCGGCGACCAATGGAAAAGAATCCAGGACGGGCGCTGAATGGTAAGAATTCCCGCCCCAGACGTGGAAACTGTTACGGGCGTGTGTCAAAACAACAGGACGTGCCTGTGAAAAATATCACAGAGACATTGTAACATAGGCAGCACAGCCCCGTCAACGAAATCCAACGGCCCAGGATTCACATTATCAGATTGATGGCCACTTGAATGATGTCGCTTTTGGCTGCTTTAAATCGTAATCGCCAATCTTTCACGGTGGGCAACCTCAATAATAGGGCTGCTTAACGGCAGCGCCAGGCACGGGGCAGTAGGAATCTATTGGAACAAAACCGTTCGCCCCGTGCCTGGCGCCACAAAACCAAACAAAATCGAGGAAAATACGCCAGATTCCGACAAATTCCCGCCCAAACCGCCTGCCCTTCGCCTGGTTTCCAGCTTGAAACCGTTCGGCGAACGCTTGACAACCGCCGCAAAATATTTTAGAATGTTTGTAATCGTCCTTTCCCATTGGCTCTATCCATCAGGGGAGAACGAGGGGGATAAAAACAGATAAAACGCGACAGTCAGGCTACAGTAAGCCTACAGGCTACCACAGCCTGAGGGAGTTGCTTTTTATCTGAACCTATCAGGGAGTACACC
>CAZDSN010000302.1:0-5534 GCA_964507675.1 uncultured Ardenticatenaceae bacterium
CCCCCCACCCGCAGCGAGAGCGCCGCACTCCCCACTTTGGCTGTTTAGCCTGTCGCCGAATCGCCGCCAGGGGCGGGGACAGAGCCGGCGAAGGGCGCGCAGCGCCCCTCGCCCTCTCCGAAAGCCCCCTTCCCCTTGGGGGAAGGGGGTTGGGGGTTGGGGGCTTTCCCCACCGTCCAAAGGAGCAAACCCGTTCAAATTGAGAATGGCTGGATCTATCCTGATGTAAAGTTTGCGACGCCTATATCTCCATGCTATCCTAATGGCTCTATGAACGAACCCGACATTATCTTCATTGTGCTTGATACGCAAAGGGCGGATCGCCTGGGCTGCTATGGCTATGATAAACCGATCACGCCATTTCTGGATGACTTTGCCGCACAAAGCACCCTGTTTGAACAGGCGATTTCACCAGCGCAGTGGACGATACCCAGCCATGCCTCTCTATTCACTGGCCTCTATCCTACCGCGCACCAGGTCACCCAATCGAACCAAAGCCTGGGACCAGATCGTCCCCATCTGGCGGAGGCGCTGCACGCGGCTGGTTATCAGACTGTCGGTTTCTGCAACAATCCCCTGGTAGGAATTCTGGACAACGGCTTCAAGCGCGGCTTCCAGACTTTCTATAATTATGGGGGAGCTATTCCGACTGTGCCGCGCAGTTCTAGCCGTTTCCCCTGGCCACTCAACGCTGTGGCAGAGAGTTATACCCAGTTTTTGCGCCGCATTTCCTACCCTATTCAGAACTTTTTCGGCCAGTCTGACCTGGCTTTTAGCGTTTCCCTCAACGCCTGGCTGACGCCATTGTGGTCGCGCCTGGCGCGCTTCAAAGGTCAAAACGAACGTTCGGTACAGGACGTTGTCTGGTTTTTGCGCCAACGTGAAAGAGAACGACGGGAGCAGCCACTGTTTCTTTTTCTTAATTTAATGGAAACCCACCTGCCATTCTGGCCGCCGGCTACGTTCATAGACCGCGTATCACCTGGTTTACGCGACAATCGCCAGGCGCGCGCTGTTTTGCACGACTGGAACCGGGAGGCGTATCGTTGGGCCGCGCCGCTGCCGCAGCCATTGGCGGAACTGGAGGCGCAGGTGTTGAGCGATATGTACGACGCGGAAGTGGCCTATCAGGACGATTATTTGGGCGATCTGTGGGCGGTTCTGGCAGAGCGCCGCCAGCGCCAGAACACGCTGACGGTGATTGTGGCCGATCATGGGGATAGTCTGGGAGAGCATGGTTATTTTGGTCATGCTTTTGTGGCGTATCAAGAACTGGTGCACGTGCCGTTGATCCTGAACTGGCCGGCGCATCTGCCGGCCACGCGCATCGCCACGCCTGTCAGTACCCGCCGCATTTATCACACGCTGTTGGATGCTGCCGGCATTATACCTGACATACCCCACCTCGATCCGGCCGAAATTCACAACCTGACCCTCAAACAAACTGTGCGCGGCCAGGACCCGGAACAAGGAGCTGCTTATGCCGAGGTTTATCCGCCGCTTAACTTTGTGCGCGCCATTGAGCGTCGCCAGCCAGAACTGCTGCAGCCATTTCGCTGCCTGGCGGTGCGCCAGGCGGTCGTGCAGGCAGATTTGAAGTTGATCCAGGTGGACCAACAGCCCGACGAGTTGTTTCATTTAGGGCGTGATCCGTTAGAGCTGCAGAATCGCCTGCTGGAAATGCCGGCAGAAACCGCCCAACTGACCCAAACCCTGCAGCGCATTGCCCGCCGCGTCGAAAACCAACGGGATCACCTGGCCGCTGGAACCACGCTGGAACTGGACGACGAAAACCTGCTGCAGCGGCTGCGCGGCTTGGGTTATATTGAATAGTAAGACCTGACCGGTCTCCGAAGAAGTAAGGAATAAATTCATGCTTGATTTTCTACAGATTGATCCCGTTGCGTTTACCATACCCATAGGCGATGGATTCCCCGTCTATTGGTATGGCATTATCATCACCGTGGGGATTGTGCTGGGAGCCTGGTGGGCCGGGCGCGAGATTGAAAAGCGGGGCCAAAGCGTGGATGACCTGTACAACGGGTTGCTGCTGGTTGTCTTATTTGGCTATCTGTTTGCCCGGTTGTGGTACGTGTTTCAGGATGCGGTTATTGCCGGCAACAGCGCCGCCTACACCTCATTTCTGGACATCATCAACATCCGCGCTGGCGGCGCCAACATCCTGGGCGGCTTTGTCGGTGCCGCCCTGGTTGGCTTCCTCTACGTCAAGTGGCGCAAACTCAGCTTTTGGGATTACGCCGACGTGGCTGGGCCTACGCTGCTGCTGGCGCAAGCCATTGGCCGTTGGGGCAACTTTATCAACCAGGAGCTATACGGGCCGCCAACGCAACTTCCCTGGGGCATCTTGATTGATAACCGTATCCCTCCCTATAATGACCTGGCCCTTTATCCGCCAGACACCCGTTTTCATCCCACTTTTTTGTATGAATCCTTGTGGTTATTTGCCGGGTTCTTTTTATTGACCTATCTCAACCGCCGTTTCCAGGGTCAGTGGCGGACAGGCACGCTGTTTGGGGCTTTCCTCATCTGGTGGGGCGGCGGTCGCGCCTGGATTGAACTGTTCCGTCCTGACCAACCCGCTGTTGGCAGCAGCCTTATCACCTACTCTATGCTGCTGGCTTTGGGGCTGGCTGTGGTGGGTGTGATAGTCATCCTGGGGCGTTATGGCCGGCTGGGCGGGAGTTCCCACCGCAAACAGCGCGTCCGCAAGCCGAAACCGCGGCGGCAGCAGCCAGGCTGAAACGCCAGAGCATCCAGAAGTTCAGCTTCTCTGAAAGGTTGAACTTCTTTGGCATCTGCGGTTATTTTTTAGGGAAAGACATGACAATCGAAGATAGATTTAGCACGTTGGCGCTGACGTTTGATGACGTACTATTGGCGCCAGGACCATCCTCTGTGTTGCCGGCAGAGGTGGATCTCCGTACACGATTTGCCGGCAACTTGCATCTTAACATCCCCATTCTCTCTGCTGCTATGGACACCGTCACAGAAGGCAAAATGGCGATCAGCCTGGCCCGCCTGGGCGGGATTGGCGTCATCCACCGCAATCTGTCCGCCGTGGAACAGGCAGACGAAGTAGACAAAGTAAAGCGCTCCGAAGCGGGCATGATTGTTGATCCCATCACTTTGCCGCCAACGGCGACCCTGGCCGAAGCGGAAGCCATTATGAGCCGCTATCACATTTCTGGCGTGCCCATCACGGATGAAACGGGACGGCTGCTGGGCATCCTCACCAACCGGGATATCCGTTTTGTCATCCCCGGCCCCCAACTGGTAGCCGAATACATGACAGCGGACAATCTGGTGACCGCGCCTGTGGGAACCAGCCTGGAAAACGCTAAAGAGATTTTGCACCGCCACCGCATTGAAAAGCTGCCGCTGGTGGATGAAGAAGGCCGGCTGAAAGGGTTGATCACTGTTAAAGACATCTTGAAGAAGATTGATTATCCCCTGGCTATAACTGACAACAACGGGCGGTTGTTGTCCGCGGCAGCCGTAGGTGTGGGCAGCAAAGGGTTGGAGCGGCTGGAGCATCTGGCCAATGCGGGCGTAGACGTTGTCGTCATTGATACAGCGCATGGTCACGCCCGCTCTGTGATTGATACGCTGGCCGAAGCCAAACGCCGTTATCCCCAACTGCCGATCATTGCCGGCAATGTAGCCACCGCCCAGGGCACGCGCGATCTCATTGCTGCCGGGGCAGACGGCGTTAAAATCGGCATTGGCGCTGGCTCTATCTGCACCACGCGCATTATTTCCGGCGTGGGCGTGCCCCAGATACACGCTGTGCTGGAATGCGCCACCGAAGCGCACCGGCAAAATATCCCGGCCATTGCCGATGGCGGCATTAAATACAGCGGCGACATTGTGAAAGCGCTGGCGGCTGGGGCAGACGCCGTCATGCTAGGCTCGTTGTTGGCTGGCCTGGAGGAAAGCCCAGGCGAGATTGTCCACTATGAAGGCCGTCGTTACAAAGTGTATCGTGGTATGGGCAGTTTGGGTGCGATGCAAGGATACGGCGCGGACCGGTATGGCAGTGGACAGTCGGCGGGTGAACGCAGCAAGCTGGTTCCCGAAGGCATCGAAGGACAGGTTCCGTACAAAGGCAAACTGGCAGACGTGTTGTACCAGATGGTTGGCGGCGTGCGCGCAGGTATGGGATACGTGGGGGCGAATAATCTGGCAGAACTGCGTGAGAAGGCCAATTTTATCCGCATCACCAACGCGGGCCTGATGGAAAGCCATCCGCACAGCATTCGCATCATTCAGGATGCGCCCAATTATCAACTGCGGCGTTGACACTCTGCGCAGAGAAGCCGGGTTTTGCAATTGGCCATTGGCGCCGTATGCATACAGTGCAAAAACCCGGTTTCTCCACTGGCTGTTAAGATAACAAGTTGAAACGGTAGAACTACAGGAATCCAGATGAACGAACTGATCAAGAAACTCGTCGAAGCTTTTGGTCCTTCAGGTTTTGAGGACAATATGCGGCAGCTCATTCGCCCAGAAATCGAACCATACGCTGATGAGATTAGTGTGGACGCGCTGGGCAACCTGATTGCCCGTAAGAAGGGGGGCGGAGATGGTCTGAAAGTGATGATTGCCGCGCATATGGACGAAATTGGCGTCATGATCACGCACGTGACTGAGGAAGGGTTCCTGCGTTTCACCAACATTGGCGGCGTATCTCCCCACACGCTGCTAGGGGGGCGGGTACAGTTTGGCGATGGCACAGTGGGAATTATTCATGCAGACCGCTTTGAAGATGCGCATGAAGTTCACCCACTGTCCAAATATTTCATTGACGTGGGCGCTACCAGCCGCGAAAACTGCCCTGTTGCCGTGGGCGCGCCTGCTGGTTTTTATCGCCCGCTGCTGGTTCAGGGTAGCCGCCTGTCTGCCAAAACAATGGATGATCGGATTGGCTGTGTGGTGGCTATTGAGGCGCTGAAGCGGCTGTCCACGACGCCCCATGATGTGTACTTTGTCTTCAGTGTGCAGGAAGAAGTGGGCACGCGCGGCGCGCAAACAGCCGCCAACGCCATCAACCCTGACGTTGGCATTGCCCTGGATGTGACCCTGACCGGCGACGTACCTGAAGCCCGCCCCATGGCTGTGCGGTTAGGCGCAGGCGCAGCTATCAAGGTGAAAGACAGCGGCATGATCGCCCACACCGGCCTGGTGCGCTTAATGCGCCAGCGAGCAGAAGCCGCCAATATCCCGTATCAACTGGAGGTGCTGGACGGCGGCACGACGGATGCCCGCCCCATGCAAATTGCCGGACCGGGCTGCGCTGCCGGCTGCATCTCTATCCCCTGCCGCTATGTACATACCCCCAGCGAGACCGTGGACGCTGGCGACGTGGAACATTGTGTTCAGTTGTTAGTCGAAATCTTGCGCAACCCAATTGACTTGTAAAAGACTGGAGCAGTCTCCAAGACTGCTCCAGTCTGGATGACTAAAGGCGAAACAGACGCACCCCAATCCACGCCAGTGTTAGCGTCGGCAATGGT
>CAZDSN010000303.1:0-5530 GCA_964507675.1 uncultured Ardenticatenaceae bacterium
TGCAAACGACGATTCCGGGGGTGTATCAGGTAATGCCGGCAACCGCCCGCGAAGAGTTCTTCCCCGAACTGTTTGGGCGCAGCAGCGGCATGGTGTTTGAGATTACGGAGTAAGCTGCTCCGCTGCGAACAAAAGGGGCGTGACGCCGCCTCCCCGCCGCGTCACGCCCCTTTGACTGCATCGCATGAATCCCTGTTCGTCAGGCAGCTAACCACCGAGTTACGTCCTCGCCAATAGGCAAGTGTAGATAAGGTGTTTGCTAAGCGCTTTTGCTAGACTGTTGCGCCGTGCGGCTGCGCGCCCCTCGCCCTCTAGTACCCACCCCTGGCACGGGAACTCATTTGTGGTCAGGCAATCAGAGTGAGAATTGCAGTTGTCGTTTAACCTTTCCTGAAAATAGGAAGCGCCTTATATGACAAATGCCACCTGACAGATGGCCCAAAAGGATTTATAGTGTGGGGGAGAGGATGGTTTACCGCCGGGGAGGGTAATTTTACATCAGGAGTTGCTCAGGCACGAGGCGCACGGCGCGGCATGAGAGTCATCAAAGCTTTCGCAGGCTTGTGGTGAGCGCAGCCGAACCATGACGCGGATTTTTGCCCTGCATTTTTGTCGTGTCCGCTGCGCCCGCAGCGTCCGGCTGCGCCTTTGCGTGGGAGTATTTTCAGGAGTTCGTATGGATCTGATTGAATTGTTGGAAACACGGCGGGATGAGATTTTGATGGACGCCAACCTGGCGCTGTCTCGTTCCCACCTGGTGCATTATGACGCCGCTGGGCGGCAGGAAAGGCAGCGACGGCTGCAAATGTTGTATGATCTGGCGCTGCAAAGCGTGAAAAGCCGGCATCTGGAAGCCATGCGCCATTATGTGGAGGCGATTGCGCAAGAGCGATACGCCACGGGCTTTGATCTGTACGAAGTGCAGATGGCTTTTAATGTGCTGGAGGAGTCTATCTGGCGGCAGATCATGGAGATAATGCCTGCCGGCAACCTGGCGGAAGCTATCGGTCTGGTCAGCACGGTGCTGGGGGCGGGTAAAGATACGCTGGCGCAAACTTACGTGGCGCAGGCGTGCAAGACGAAAGCGCCTTCGTTGAATATGCTGGCGCTGTTTGAAGGCACGGATGGCGTTTAAGTCGCTGCCCCGCAACGTGTGGGTGGTGACGGCGACTAGTTTTCTGACAGACATCTCCAGCGAGATGGTTGTGCACGCGCTGCCG
Organism: uncultured Ardenticatenaceae bacterium; assembly: GCA_964507675.1. Lineage (GTDB taxonomy): Bacteria > Chloroflexota > Anaerolineae > Promineifilales > Promineifilaceae > JAGVTM01. Next base: position 1,221 of record CAZDSN010000303.1, read on the forward strand.
CTGTTTCTGGCTAACGTGTTGGGCGTGCGCACCAGCGTGATTGGGCTGATTGAGGGGCTGGCGGAAACGGTTGCCAGTTTGCTAAAAATTCTATCAGGCTGGCTGTCTGATCGCCTGGGGAAGCGCAAAGGGTTGGCAGTAGCCGGGTATGGTATCTCCAGCCTGGCGAAGCCATTTTTATATATGGCGACCACCTGGCCCGGCGTGTTGGCGGTGCGCTTTGTGGATCGCCTGGGTAAAGGGGTACGCACTGCGCCGCGGGATGCGCTGTTGGCGGACAGTATTGACGCGCAGCGGCGCGGTCTGGCGTTTGGCTGGCACCGGGCGGGGGACACGGCGGGGGCGCTGGTGGGGGTTTTGCTGGCGCTGCTAATCGTCTGGATTACGCAGTCAGGGGCGCTAACGTTGAGCCGGGCGACGTTTCAGCGATTGGTGTTGTGGAGTTTGCTGCCGGCATTTCTGGCTGTGATTGTTTTGGCCGCATTCAGTCGTGAAGTGGCTGTCACCGGACAGCAGGAGCGTCCACGCCTCTCCTGGCGCGGGCTGGATGTCCGTTTCCGCCGCTTTATGTTGGTCATTCTCCTATTTACACTGGGGAACTCGGCTGATGCCTTTCTCATTTTGCGGGCGCAGGAGCGAGGGCTAAACGTATTGGGGGTGTTGGGGATGCTGGCGACCTTCAACCTGGTCTATGCGCTGGCGGCGGGGCCTGCCGGGGCGCTGTCGGACCGCGTGGGGCGGCGACGTTTGTTAGTGGCAGGGTGGCTGATCTACGGGCTGTTGTATCTGGGCTTTGCTCTGGCGCAAACGGCGGCAGCCGTGTGGCTGCTGTATGGCGTATATGGCCTTTATTATGGGGCGGTGGAAGGCACCGCCAAAGCATATGTGGCAGACCTGGTTCCGTCAGCGCAGCGAGGGACAGCTTATGGGGTGTACCATGCAGCGGTGGGGGTGGCGGCGTTTCCGGCGAGTTTGATTGCCGGCATTCTCTGGCAGGGCGTGGGTTCCTGGTCTGGCTTTGGGCCGTCAGCGCCCTTCTTTTTGGGGGCGGCCCTGGCTTTCGCGGCTATTTTGCTTTTTGTTTACCTGAACTTGCGCCAACTGCCGCCTGTTCATTCGTAAAATGCCAGGTCAATGTCAGCGGGTTAATACTCCGTCACCTAGGATTTACAGACCGGGTATGGCGTGTTAACATTGCCGGCAGGCGGTTACCCGGATCTGCCATGCAGGTAAGTGGCTGTCCACAATTACATCAGCGGAATTGCGCGGACAAGCCGTCTGCTAGAAACGTGAAGTTGTTTTCGAACGACTACTAAGTTTTCGGCGCAGGGCAAAATGACAGTTTGTCCTGCATTTTCAGCGCCTCCGCGCGAATTGATTTTTGAAGGAAGAGGTTATGGATTCCCGTAAGAAGGATAAACTAATTGTTGACGTCCACTTGAGCCAGGAGCCGGAGATTGGGCGTTGGCTGTGGGCGCTGCAAGATACTCGCCAACGAACGATGAGAGAAATCGGCAGGCTGTCCCCGGCCATGCTCGATTGGCTGCCGGGGGGCGATGAAAGCAGTATTGGGACAGTTCTCTATCACCTTGCCGATATTGAAGCTGATTGGCTTTATGTAGAAGTGCTGGAAAAGCCCTTTCCGCCAGAGGTTGCGGCGTTATTTCCATATGGTACTCGGGATGAGCAGGGTCATCTGACCCAGGTACAGGGGATCAGCTTAGAACAGCACCTCGAACGACTCGAAATCGTGCGAGGTCTGCTGCTCAACGCATATCAACAGATGGATCTGGCTGAATTTCGCCGGACGCGGTCATTGGCGAACTATGACGTGACGCCGGAATGGGTTCTCCATCACCTGATGCAGCACGAAGCAGAACACCGCAGTCAGATTGGGGCATTGCGCATCAAAGCAGAAATTGACCTGGCGACGAAATGAGTGTGTATAAAACGTCTACCTTTCCGCTCGGCTGAACGCCCCCGGCATTGCATACAAGGTTAACGTAATGGGCGAGAGGAAGCTGACTCTTTACATTAAATTGCAGTATGTTAGAGATAAGAAGCAATCGGTCAGTAAAACTGGTATAATTGGAAAAGATGTTCCAACTTTTAGACATGTGATGGTAGCTCCATGACCGAACAGCCTTTCCTCGATTTCAAAATAGACAGATTGCCGAAGAGTTTACAAGATACTTTTCGTGACCTGTATTCTAATGGAAACAGGCATACAAACTATTTACGCCATAATGAAATACATCATGGCGATGCCCGAGAGCTTTTACCCCAAATTGAACCGAATAGTATAGCTTTAAGCGTTTGGTCTCCTCCTTACTTTGTGGGTAAGGATTATGAAGCCCATCTTACTTTTGAAGATTGGCAAGAGTTGTTAGCAAAAGTAATAGAGCTACATTTTCCTATTATTAAGCCTGGCGGATTTCTGGCAATAAATATTGCTGATATTCTATGTTTCAAGGACCCTGATATGCCGCGTATCCAGGCTGAAGCGGTAAACAAGAAGCGTTCGCCCGTAACTAAGGATGATGTTTTAAGGGCGATGACTCAACATCCTACCTATAACCGTCACCAATTAGCAAAGTTATTGGGTTGTAGTGAACAGACTGTAGATCGTCGGCTTCATGGCAATAATATTCGAGGAGGAAAACACGAACCGCAAACAAGAGTAAAAATTGTGGGCGGCTTGATAGAAGATTGGGCGCTCAAAGCAGGTTTTTATCCATACGACCGCCGCGTGTGGGTAAAGGACGCTGCCTGGGAAAATTCACGATGGGCAAGTTTATCCTATCGTTCGGTAGATGAATTCGAATATATGTACTTCTTTTGGAAGCCAGGTATAACGAAGTACGACAGAGAACGATTATCGCCTGAGGAGTGGAGAGATTGGGGTTCAAGAGGAGTATGGGAATTCCCCTCGGTGCGAGTAAATGATGACCACGAAGCTAAATTCCCTTTGGAATTACCATTAAGGGCAATAAGACTATTAACAGACCCCGACGAGATTGTTTTGGATTGTTTCATGGGCAGTGGAACCACAGCTATTGCTGCTATTCAGGCAAATAGACAATATATTGGCATTGAACTTGAAGAAAAATATGTTAATTTTGCTCGCGCCAAAATAACATCCGGCACCCAAATAGCCCTCATCTCTGACACTGAAGCCGAACCTTATGCTTATTAATCCCCAAGAACTCAACCAGAATCTTGACCGTTTGGAAGAAATTGAAAAAATGTCACTGCGATTAGTGACGCAGGCGATCTACGATTACCGAATGCTCGCCCAGGAAATATTCCGGGAAGAAAGCGACCTGGTTGCGGACATAGGCGAGGATATTACACGGGAGGCAGTGGAACGCCTGGGAATGCCCAAAATTGACCAGCGTTTATTCGGAAAAGTTGATTACAAACGTGCCTGTTACTTGTTTCATCCCGATTATGCGCTCAAACAAGCTTTGTTTGTTGACTCAAAGGCAGAGAAAGTTAGTGGACAAGGTACAGCCACATTACAGATCTCACAACTTTCAATGGTCGTAAAACAGGTTCGATTTGGAAGAGACGTGGAAGTTGCAGGCAAGCTACCCATGGTTCTTACTCTCAAAGGTGATTCTTATCTGACTACCACTCTTTTTGTCAAATACATTTACGAAGAACAAAATGGCATAAACTTACTGAAAAGTATAGTCGTGGCGGCTGTGCCAAACGGTATGTTGCAAGATAGATACAACCCATCCACTCGTGATACTATCTGGGTAGCCGGGCGTAATGCGCCTACTTTGGGGGAAGAATTTCGGGTGCGATTAAGCTTTTCACGATTAAAACAAAAAGCGAATTGGCGTGTTCAGAAGATTTCGCTGTTTCCTGATGAATTTCACTGGGATACGTAAAGTGAGGGGTGGGGATGGAACCGCCGTACAGCAAAGCGGGTTGGGCGTTCGCGTTAGATCACCCCAAAGCGCTGTCAAGAGCAGCAGTCTTCGACAGGCTCAGTATCGTTTCCCCTGAATTGTTGAGAAGTTACCTGTCCGTGGATAAAACAGGTTCATGGTGCGGACAGGAGAGTCCCCAATTGAGCTGTACTGTCCAGGATGGCGTGGGCACCGGCTTTTTCCAGTTCGGGGCGTTCGCCAAAGCCGCAGAGGACGCCCACGCTCCAGGCGCCAGCGCGGCGGGCGGAATGAATGTCTACGGTGGTGTCACCGACCATCAGGCAGTGCGCGGTAGGGAGCCCCAGGCGGGCGGCGGCAAACTGGATGGGTTGGGGGTGGGGCTTCAGGCGACGGGTATCCTGGGCGCTG
>CAZDSN010000304.1:0-5522 GCA_964507675.1 uncultured Ardenticatenaceae bacterium
CGGTCACTACTGCCGACCCGGCACGGCAGCGGGTGGCGGTAGACCTGCTCACCTGGCTGGCCGACGACGGGCGTAATGGCGATTGGAGCTGGCAAAGCCGCACCCTGCCGGCACGGCGGAGCGCCTTCAACCGCTGGCCGCCCGCGGAGCCGTATACCATTTTCTTGCAGCAAGAACTGGAGCGCGCCCAACCCTTTCCCACCTACGCCACCAGCATCATGATGGTGGCGCTGGCCGATGCGGTCTTTGATGTCATTTCGCTGCAAAGCGTTCCCGAAACAGCCGCTAATGCAGCGGCGGCGGTAGTCAACAATTAACAGTCAACAGTCAACAGTTAACAGTCAACAATTGATAGCCAACAGTCAATAACTGGTCATTGGCCACTGACCACTCATTCACGGAGTACGCATGACAATCAAGTTTGGTACAGACGGCTGGCGTGCCGTCATTAGTGAAACATTCACGTTTGATAACTTACGCCTGGTGGCGCAGGCGATTGCTGATTTTGTGCTTGAAGAAAATGCTGCCGATCCGACGATGGTGATCGGCTTTGACACGCGCTTTTTATCCGATCGCTATGCCCAAGAGGTGGCGCGGGTGATGGCGGCGAATGAGATTAAGACGTGGCTGTGCCGCGCCGACGCGCCCACGCCCGCGCTCAGTTACGCGGTGGTGCAAAAGGGGGCGGATGCCGGCATTATGATTACCGCCAGCCACAACCCCCCTCGCTACAATGGCGTCAAACTCAAGGCTCGCTATGGCGGCAGCGCCAGCAAAAATCAATGTTTGCGGGTGGAACAACTGCTGGAACAAAACCAGCAGCAGGGCCGTCACCCGCGCCTGATGGAGTTCAACGAAGCGCTCAACAGCGGCTGGGTGCGTAAATTTGATCCCGCCTGGGCTTATTACGAGCATTTGAGCACTTTATTGGACCTGGACTGCATCTCCTCCGCCGAACTGCGCGTCGTTTGCGATGGTATGTATGGCGCCGGGCGCGGCGTCATTGGCGAAATGCTGGCTCGTGGCCGCTGCCGCGTGCAGAACATTCGCGGCGAAATGAACCCCGGCTTTGGCGGCATTCACCCCGAGCCCATTGCCCGCCACCTGGGTTTGCTGATTTCTACCATCCAGAGCGGCCCGTGGGACGTGGGGCTGGCTACTGATGGGGACGCCGACCGCATTGGCGCAGTAGATGGGCGGGGACAGTTCGTGGACCCGCACCGCATTTTTGCTCTGACGCTGCGCCACCTGATCGAAGTGCGCGGCTGGCGCGGGCGGGTGGTGCGCACCGTCTCTACCACGCGTATGGTGGATCGGTTGGCGGCGCGGCATGGGCTGGAACTGGTGGAGACCCCGGTGGGGTTTAATCACATTGCCGATTTGATGCTGGCGGGTGGGGTGTTGATGGGGGGGGAAGAGTCGGGCGGCATGAGCATCCAGGGGCACATTCCCGAAGGGGACGGCGTGCTCATGGGGCTGCTGCTGCTGGAAGTGATGGCTCATGCCGGCAAGCCGCTGCACGAACTGGTGCAAGACCTGCTGCAAGATGTGGGCCCGGCGCAATATGCCCGCACGGATATGAAGCTGCGCCATCCCGTAGACAAACAAACGATGACGCAAATGCTGTTGGATAATGCGCCGCTGGAAATTGCCGGCGTGTCTGTAGAAAGCATCCACACCACCGATGGCGTCAAATATTACCTGGCCGATGGAAGCTGGCTGCTCATCCGCCCCTCCGGCACCGAACCGGTACTGCGCGTCTACGCCGAAGCCCCCGACGACACCCGCGTCAAAGCCCTTCTCAGCTTTGGCGAATCCGTCGCCCGCTGACCGTAGAGTAATCAATAGAATGCAGATGGCGCCGATGGCCCGCAGATTCTTTAGATTGATGCAGCGTCAATCTGCGCCCCATTCGCGCCGTCAGCGTCCCATCATCTTCCCCACCCCCTCGCCCCCTTCGTCAAATCTGCGTCAATCTGCGGCTCATCCGCGTCATCTGCGTCCTATTCCTCAGCAAATCGCATCAGAATCCGCGCCGTGTGGCGGATACCCTGGCGGAAGTTGTGCAAATCCATATTCTCGTTGGGGGCGTGGGCGTTGCTGCCGGGGTAGCCAATGCCGGCGCTGACCACAGGCAACTTGAGGATGTCCACAAACGGGTACAGCGGGCCGCTGCCGCCAATGATCGGCTCAATGATGGGCGGCTGCCCATACACTTCGGCTGCCGCCGCTGCCGTTAGCTGCACAAACGGATCATCCGGGTCAATTTTGGCCGGGCGACCGCCGCCCAGATAGTGGATATGGACATCGCTGAAACCGTGCGCGTCCAGGTGCGCCCGCAGCTTTGCCAGGATGTCCTGCGGGTCTTGATTGGGAACCAGGCGGAAATCAATCTTGGCGCGGGCTTGCGCCGGCAAAACCGTTTTCGATCCGGGCCCCTGATACCCGGCGGTCAGCCCACAAATAGTGCAGGTCGGCTCAAATACGGCCTGGCGCAACAAAGCTACGCCGCCCGTTACCCCGCCCAGGAAACCTGATAGCTGAAACATTTGCAGCAGTTGGGCGGACTCGTCTGGCACGGCTGCCAGGAGCGCCATGTCCCGCGCGCTGGGGGGAAGGACGTCATCGTAGAAGCCAGGGATCAAGATGCGTTCCTGGCTGTCCTTGAGCGTGTTGAGCGCCCAGACCAGCCGCCAGGCGGCGTTGGGAAAGATAGAACCGCCCAGGCCCGAATGGGCGTCCTTGCTGGCTGTTTGCACGGAGAGTTCAACGTAGCACATGCCGCGCATGCCCAGGGTGAGCGTGGGCGCGCCCTGGAAATCCACGCCGCCAAATTCCCAGACGCAGGCGTCGGCGGCCAGTTTGTGGTGGTGGGCGGCGATGAATGCCGGCATATGCACGCTGCCAATCTCTTCCTCCCCTTCCACCAACCATTTGACGCGGCAGGGCAGTTCCCCTAACACATGGCGCACGGCAGACACGGCAGCCAGCCGGGCAATGATATGCCCCTTGTCGTCGGAAACGCCGCGCGCATAAAATTTGTCTCCTCGTCGCGTCAATTCAAATGGCGGCGACTCCCACAAATCCAGCGGCTCCGGCGGCTGCACGTCGTAATGCAAATAAAACAGCAGTGTCTTCTGGCTGCGCCCGGTCCCCTCGCCATACACCACCGGGTACCCGCCCGACGGCATCACTTCGCTGGCAAAGCCATGCTCCGCCAGCATCGTGGCTACCAGGTCGGCGCACTCCGTAATACCCCACCCCTGCGCTGAAACGCTGGGTTGGGCGCACAGGCGGGCTAACTGCGCCAGATAGGCGTCGAGATGGTCGTCAATGTGTTGGTCAATTTGGGAAAAGATTTCGTTGTTCATCATTTGATTTGTCATATTACTCTGTCAAGTTGGCGCAACAGAACCTGCCTTGTAAAGTGCGGTTTTAGCTCAACCTCCCCCTTTCTATTTCTCATGAACCTACCGGCAAAGTATACGCCAATGATCTGCTTCAAGCTATATAACTGGCTGTTGCGCTACAATCTACCCCCTTATTAGCTACGTTCTTCCACATGCCCGCCGCCGTTCCAGCAATCGGTGTTATAATCGTACCAGTTACGCTTGCCCACTTCTTATTGAGAAGACACCATGTACACGACAAAACCTATGCATTGGCTCCTGTTCCTGATTGGACTGCTGGCGCTGGCGGCGCTGGCGTGTAATGCGCCTATTGGCGTGCGGGCCACGCTGCCGCCACCGCCTACGCCTGGCGGAGCCGCCGCCACAGTGACAGTAGAAATAACGCCATTCACACCCACTACTCCCCCCACAGGCGAGCGCCCTACCGCTATCCCCCTGCCCACCTTCACGCCCATCCAGACGCGCCCGGCAGGCACGCCCCCACCAGGGCAGGCGAATACGCCCACGGTGACGGCAACCATCACCGCCACTGCCACTATCACGCCAACGCCTACCGTGTCAGGACCATTGGGTTTTACCTACGAAATTGTGTGGACCACCACCCCTGACGCCAATGGCAACATCATTGCCCAGGTAACGATTACGGCTTTTGGCGGCACAGGCGAGTACCGTTACTACCATGACGACATCTTACAGGACGGCCCTGTTTTCCGTTACCGCTGGGCGGCCTGCCGCGATAATCCAGGTAGTTTCCGCGTTGATTCCGGCAGTGACAGCGTGCGCGTGAATTACTTCGAGCGCCCCCCCTGTCCATCAACTCCCTGACGCCCCTGCAAAACAATTCCTCCCGTAGGGCGGGTTGGCAACCCGCCCATTCTATCGTCACAAAAGACTCAGCAGCAAGCGGCGCAGCAAATCAATCACGATCAAGGCGACAAGTGGACTAAAATCCATGCCCCCGGCTGGGGGAATAATACGCTGGAATGGAGCCAGAATGGGGTCTGTCAGGTTGTACAGCAGGCGAACCAACGGGTTGTAGGGATTGACCTGTACCCAGGACAACAACACGCGCACAAAGATTAACAGGCTCAAAATCGTAAATACGAGATTGACAAATTGAAAGAGCATACCTATCTCCTACGGAAAGGGGTCAGTGGGTAGTGAACAGGGGTCAGTGGTCAGAAAATTCGTGCCTTTCGTGGAATTCGTGGCAAAAAGCCTTCATTCCTGAATACGTTCGCCAAACAGCGCCCGGCCCACGCGGATGTGCGTGGCGCCTTCAGCCACAGCCAGTTCAAAATCGTCGGTCATGCCCATGGAGAGATGGGACCAGGTTACCTGCGGCAGCCGCGTTTGCAACCAGGCAGCCAGCAGGCGCGTGCGGCGGAAAACGGCTTGAACGTCGTCGGGGGGCGCTTCCCAGGGAGCCATGGTCATCAGGCCGCACAATTGCAAGCCCGGCAGTTTGCTGATCGCCGCTGCCGCCGCCAGCAGGGCTGCCTGCTGCGCCGTATCTTCTTCCCAACGAGAACAATTGAAACCCGCTTTGCTGGCTTCGCCAGATACATTCACTTCCAACAGCGTAGGCAGTGTGCGCCCCAGCTCTGTCAGCGTGGCCGACAGGCGGCGGGTAATTTTTAGGCGATCCAGGGCGTGAAAGACATCGGCGTGAGCCGCTACCAGATCGGTTTTGCGGCTTTGGGCTGTGCCAATAAAGTGCCAGACAATCCCGCTGTCTGGCCCTAGAACAGCTTCAACTGCCTGCCTTTTGAGGGCCAGTTCTTCCGGGCGGTTCTCGCCAAAGTGGCGCATACCCGCTTCATAAGCCGCCAACACGATTTCGGCAGGCCAGGTTTTGGTCACGGCTACCAGGGTAATGTCGTGGGGGTTTCTGCCGGCATTTCGAGCCGCCCGCGCAATGCGTTCCAGGACGGAGGTGTAGTTGCCGGCAATGAGGGCTGGATTCATGTTATTGATTATACCTGCGCTCTTTCTGCATGGAAACGGAATCGTTATCGCTTTCGGTTTCGTCATCGTAATCGAAAAAAAAGACGATTGCGATAGCGATGGGAAAATCGTTATCGGTTTCGCTTTCGTCATCGTAATCGAATA
>CAZDSN010000305.1:0-5505 GCA_964507675.1 uncultured Ardenticatenaceae bacterium
ACAGTGGCGCGCCGGAAGCCGGGATGTTGAAACTGTAATCTTCCACTTCGCCGCCGGCAGCGCCGCCGGTGGTCACAGCTATTGGCTCGTCATTACTGCGATAGAGGCGGAAGCGGGCAGGTAAAACGGAGGCGGGCCCCAGCCCAATTTGGGCTGTGCCTGGAATGGTGACAGCGATGGCGCTGCTGCCGGCATTGACCGCCTGACTAATCCCCATCTCATTCACCTCAAACACCCCATTGAGATTCCAATCAAACCAGGCCGCCAACCAGCCATTTCCCCCGACCACATTAACTGTCACCTGTACTGTCTGGTAGGGATGCCAGTAGCTGGCCTGAATAGACACGCCATCGTCGCTGCTATTGTCACTGCCGGCAGCATCGCTGGCATCTCCATCCCAGGCAGGCCCCAACTGCAAGCCGTCATAGGTATGCCAGGCTGCGCCAAACGTAGGCAGGTCGCTCAAATCGGGTACGCCAAAGATGGCCCGAATAGGGTCATGGTCTGAACTGCGCTCGCTGCTGGGAAAGTCGGCATTCACGTGAATCGGACTAAAGTCTGGCTGCCACAACAAACCCGGCAACTGCGTTGCCGCCAGATTATTGGTGACAAACATATAATCCAGCACTTCGCTTTCCCCGTTAAACACATATCCCCACCGCTGCGCGGCAGGCAGAGTAGCGTGGAAATTGGTAATGTCGGGAGAGGCTTCCAAAATGGCAATGGGCGAAGAACCAAGCGTATCATTCAAGTCGCCGCCGCCAATCGCCAGTTCGCCGGCGTTCTGATGATGGTTCAGAATATCCCGCAGGTCAGCAGCCTCTTTCTCCCGAATATCCGTGCAGTCTGGCGTAGCGCAGCTGTTGCTGGCCCGCTTCGACTTAAAGTGCGCTGCATACAGACGGATGTCCGTCTGGAATGCAGTGCCGGCATGGAAGCGGAACAACGCCGTTGCCGGCACGCGCACAAAGTCCAACACCCCATCAGCCACCCAGGACGTATAAGGCGCGCCGCTGACAGGTGTAACGCCGCCCACCAGAGTGACCAGATTGCTGCGGTAGAGGAAACCTTGCGAAATGTCCCGCCCATCCCCCGATTCTACGTAAACGCCTGTCCAGGTTGCCCCTGGCGTTAGCGCCGCCACTGTGGCCGCCAGGTCGTTATACACCTGCTGCTTCCCTTCCATTTCCTCCAGCCCCATCACCTGGCAGGCTTTCATGCTGTTCACAATGATAGTGGCTGTCTCATCCAATTTAGCCTGATATAGCGCCTGCCCTTCCGGTGTGTTGCTGTCCGGCCAGCCAGGGGCCCAATCCCCCCAATCTCCCTGCCCATCATTGATGTGGTCAAACAAGTTTTCCACATTGAAGTAGCAAATATCAAACTCCTGCGCCAGGGAATTACGATCCGGGTTATAGGCAGTTACATCCGGGTTATCAACCTGGCTTAAGGTGGGCGGGACATCCACCAGCAGGGTGTACTTGTCGAACTGATAGCCCAGCACCCCGGTGATATTGACCCCGGAGATGTCATCGCCAAAGTCCACGTCTGGTAAATCCTGGTTCAGACCGCCGCTGATATAGTTGATGCCCTGATAGCCCGGGTAATCCATCTCGAAGACGCGGCTGTAAGTGGGGATAGAACTACCAAAATCAACGAAGGCGATCTCTGGATCGCCTGCGGGAAAGTCAGAAATGAAGCGTTTCGTGGCCCCAACCACCCAACCGGCAAACGACATCCGTACCCGCATCCCTTCGTACTCCTCGTACAGGGCCATGGCGTCCATGTTGGGGTCAGTGTACGGCGGGATGAGCACCGGAGCGGGCGGCGTGCAACTGCCAATGACGTTGACGCTGTTACCCGATTGGAACTCCGTTGTATTGTAATATTCGATAATCTGACCGGAAACATTCACCCTGTCGCCAATCTCCCAGCCGCCTGGATTAGCCCAGGTGCTATATTGGTAGACAAAAATGCCGTCGGAGGTAGCGGGGTCGCCGTCGCCGCCCTCGTCCTGGAAGTAAAACCCTGTATCCGTCACACCTGTGATGCAGCCTTGAATATTGGTGACGTTACGATTTTCACAAGGAGAGACGTTACCTGGCCCCTGAATTTCAGGGATGTCGGTGCAGGGATAAGGGGTGTTGGTGGGAGTGGGGGTAGGGCCACCAGGGGGAAGGATATTGAATGGGCCTGCCGGCATGATCTGGCGCACGGCATCATCTCCGGTCCAATTGGCCGTACTGCTAATCGCCCCTAACAGGTCCACTTGCGTGCCTGTCGTTGCCCCCGTATAGACGGCATTGTCCACTTCATTCAGAGCCACGGCAGTGTAACCATTGGCTAGACCTAGCGGCAAGGCAGATGTATTGGAGTTGGTGGCATCTGGCTGCCAGCCAGAACCTTCGCTGTTGAGGGCATAAATGAAAGTGGGCGCCGCTTCGGTTCCCTGGTAGGATAAAATCTGGTCGCCGCTGACAGAAAAAGCCACACTGCCAGAGAGAGAAGTGGTCCACTCAGCAGTGCTGGCAAATGGGGATGTCATATCTACCACCGTGCCGGCAGCCACAGGCACGTTGGCCGTCAGGGTAAGGATACCTTCGCCGGTGCGGAAAGTGTTATCCGCTTTCCAGCCATTATCGGTGAATTTAATTTCTGTGCCGGCATCTACATCCACCAACAACACAAAAGCGAACTCATCCGGGTCGTCATAGTTAAAGCCAACGATAGCCAGATCGCCGGCTGCCAGGGTAGAAGCGGCCTGAGCCCGCCCACCACCAATAAGCGCCAGCAAGACAGCGCCAGCCAGCATCAATAACAAGACCATGCCTACAGGTTTTTTGACCACAAAAGAACTCCTTTATGAATTTGCTGATAACGCCAGGGAAGAGAAAACAGTTTTCTGGCAATCATTCCAGCCTTTGCGGAGTAAAATTGTAACAGAACGGCAGTTTTTGTCACCCGCCGGGCAACGCTAGAGAAAATTCTCCCTGTCGTGAAAATAGTCTGCGGGAAAAGCAGCTAACTTGACTGACGGGTTCCTAACCTGCCCCGCATTTTCATCCGTGGCGGCGGCGGTAGTCATGTTAGACTTTTATGGCAAATTCGTTAGAATTCAGTGCCGGGTTGGGGGCGAGTCTGACGCAGCCTGCTGCGCCTCCATCCATGATAGCGTGTATAAATGAGAGTGGTTGGGCGGGTAGCGGTATATGCCGGCAGCCGCCCGCCAGTGACAAACCTATGACCATGACGTTGACTTATGCTTGACCTCCCACAGGACGCCCTCACGTTGCCAGACAGCGCCGACGGGGCACCCAATGAACCGGCAACGGACACGACGCCTGCTGCTGACTCTTTATTAACAGAGACAGCAGAAAACAGCCGTGCTGCCCGGCGCCGTCCCCGTCTGGAACAACTGGCCCTGATCCCCCTGGTGCTCATCCTCGTTCTGGCAGCCCTCTTCCGCTTCACCGGGCTCGAATGGGATGGCGATAACCATCTGCACCCCGATGAACGCTTCCTGACCATTGTGGGCACGCAGTTGACCAGCACGGACCCCCTCACCTATCTGCGCACTTCCGAATCCCCCCTTAACCCGTACAACGCCGGACAGACCTTCTACGTCTATGGCAACTTCCCCATGACGGTTGTCCGCCTGGCGGCAGAGTGGGCGGTTAAAGTTTGCAACACCTTCACCAATTTATGCCAATACACCTTCACCGCCTATGATGGCATTCATCTGGTAGGGCGCGCCCTGAGCGGCCTGGTGGATCTGGTATCTATTGCCTTCATTTTCCTGATTGGCCGCCGCCTCTACGATTGGCGCGTTGGTCTGCTGGGTGCGCTGTTCCTGGCTGTAGCCGTCATGCCTATCCAGCAGTCCCACTTCTTCACCATGGATAATTGGGCCGCCGCCCTGACCACCATGACGTTGTACACGGCTGTCCGCGCCGCCGAAGATGGAACCCGGAAACGATGGTGGCTGCTGTTTGGCCTGGGTCTGGGGCTGGCCGTAGCTTCGCGCATCAACATGGCCCCCATGGCCGTTATGGCGGGCGTGGCCGCCATTATCTGGCTGGCGCGACAAAGCCGGGCTGCCGGAGCGACAGGTTTTAGCTACATCTGGAGCGCCGCCGGTTCCATTGATTTGCAGCGGGCCATCATTGGCGTTTGTCTGGCAGCTCTCATGTCACTGGTGGTGTTCCGCCTGGCGCAGCCATATGCCTTCATGGACCCCACTATGGTCAGGGAAACGACGCTGGCAGAAACGGGGAAAGAACCCGGTTTATTGACGACCATAGCCAAAACCCTGGTTGGTTTCAACCCGGCCTGGCGCAGCAACATGGAAGAAATCCAACGGCTGCAAAGTCCAGATGCCAGCTTCCCGCCCGCCCTGCAGTGGACTGACCGCGCCCCCATTCTGTTTCCGCTGACCAATATGGTGCTGTATGGCATGGGAGTAACCAGTGGCATCCTGGCCTGGATTGGTCTGCTGTGGGCCCTGTGGCGCATTATTCGCGGCAAACCCGATTGGCTGGCCCATGCCTTGCCGGTAATTTGGGTGGGGTCTTATTTTCTGTTTATGGGAACCCGTTGGGTCAAATCTATCCGCTACTTCCTGCCTGTTTATCCCTTCCTGCTGCTGCTGGCCGGCTGGGCGTTGATAGAATTGTGGCGCAAAGCCAGCGCATCCGGGCGACCGTACCGCACCCGCCGCTTTTACCACGTGGCTGTGGCCTTGCTAGCCGGGGTGGCCTTTGTCCCCAGTCTGTTGTGGGCCATTGCTTTTGTCCAGATTTATCGCCAGCCCGTCACCCGCGTCGCTGCTTCGGAATGGATGTATGCCAATGTGAAAAGCGGCGCTTCATTGTTGTATGAAGTAGACGGCCAGCCGGCTGAACTGCAACTCCCCTTAAAAGGGTATGATCTGGCCGAGGGTGGCTTTCCCTTAAACCTGCTTGTTCAATTCCCGCAAAGCCATGCCGGCAGTTCTCTAACAGTCACCGGCGTGCGCTTCAACTTTGCCAGCGACGCCGACGGCGGCGACGACGCCGAAGCCCTGGCCGTGCGCCTGATCACGTCCGCCGATCAGGCGCAGCCCTTAGCCGCCGCCGAAGCCAGCTTCACGCTGGATGAATCGCGGCAAGCCGTAACCGTAGCCCTGCCCCCCGTCTCTGTTGACGGCGCACAGCAATACATGGTAGTGGTCGAAGGGCGGCCGGGCGGCGCCATTCGCCTGGGCACGAGCGTTATTGCCAACGAAACGTGGGACGATGCACTGCCGGTGCGGCTGCACGGACGAGATCCCTACAGCCAATACTTTGTAGGCGTCGCCGGCGGCCAGGTTCCTATCACGAACATGGACAGTCCCGAAAAACGGGAGCAAATGCTGGGCTGGCTGGACGAATCCGACGTCATTTTGCTAATCAGCCTGCGGGCTATCTGGAGCACATCTCGCCTTCCCCTGATGTTTCCGCTTACAATTCGCTATTTTGAGGCGCTTTT
>CAZDSN010000306.1:0-5494 GCA_964507675.1 uncultured Ardenticatenaceae bacterium
CGTAGTTGAAGAGATTGCCACGATTTGATGGGGTGATACCGGTGGGGGATGATTGCGCAATATATAAAATTTCCGGGTTCAATTATCCCTGCGAGCCATCAGGCAATCTGGCATGTTGGGGATAATGCCATAAAAGAGAGGGAAGACGACCGTTTTTGCGGAACAATTCAATGTGATCGAGCTTTTGGACGCTTTACTTTGGGTTGTTTTTAATCATCTTGCCAAAGATTTGACCACAAATGATGATATAATGGTTTCAGGCTAAAAATGGCCTATACCCGGAATGGGGGTGATTCAATTATCCCTTCGTGAATAGTGAACAGTGAACAGTGGCGAGTGATCAGTGGTCAGAAGATTCGAACCCTTAACGCAAAACCTCCTTAATCGGGTTTCTGGGGGGTGGGGCGCAGGCCGACGACACGGGAGACGGGGAGGACGAACAGGATTCCCCGGTTGGGTATGTTCAAGTCCCCTACAACCTCTACGGTCATTTCAATCAGGCGGTCTACCATTTCCTCGCTGTCAACGATAGTAAACAGCGTGCGATGATGCTCTTCGGGCGTGCGCATAAAGCTCATGATGCTGGGCAGCAGCGGGATGTCGTCGCGGATACCGGATTGGCGCACCCGGCCTAATCCTGTCGTTTCCATAATCGTGATTCCCCCTACGCCTGCCGCTTCCCAGGCGTCTAAGACGCTGGGGCATTGGTCTTGATTGTCCAGAACCAACATTACCATATGATACATCGGTCACTTACCTTTCCCTAACTAAAACCTTGCCATCTGTCCACTTTCTGCCTGAACCGAGACAAGCCTCTTTAGCCAGTGGGCGTTATGCTTGCGGGTGGTGATTGGGCTGTGCCGGCAAATGCCGCCCGCAGCAAGGGAGGCGTCACCAGGGTAGCCATAATAACCACAAACACGGCAATAGAAAAATTGGCCGGCGAGATTAGCCCTTCTAGCAATGCAAATGAGGCCACAATCAGCCCTACCTCGCCGCGCGATACCATGCCAATACCCAACTGCACCGATTCGCGCCGGCTGAAACCGCTGAGCCAGGCGCCCAAACCGCTGCCCAACAGTTTGCTGAGCACAGCCACCACCGTGATGGCCAGGGCTAATCCCCAGGCACTGCCCGTAATGGCGCGCATGTTCACTTCCAGGCCAATGTTGACGAAGAAGATAGGCACGAAGAATCCGTAGGCCAACGTGGCCACGCCTTGCTCAAGGCGCTTACTGAATGGCAGGCGCGCCAGGAATAACCCTACCAGGAATGCGCCCGTGATAGCCGCCATGCCGCCAATCACCTCGGCGGCCCAGGCGTATAACAGGGTTAACACCAGTACGGCGGCCATTGTTCCCTGGCTGATGGGGAGACGGTCTACCCAGCTTACCAGGCGAGGTAACAGCCACATTCCCAATACAACCGCTAGCAGCAAATAGCCGATCATGCTGCCCAGAGTGAGCAGGATGCGCCCTACACCGCCGGCAGTCCCGCTGACCAGTATCAATGAAAGGGAAAGCCCCAGAAGAACCAGGATGTCGTCAAAAACAGCCGCTCCCAACAAGGCCAGCCCGACGCGGCTGCGTAGTTTACCCATTTCCAGCAGCGTCTGCGCGGATATGCTAACGCTGGTGGCAGCCAGGATTAAGCCGATGAACAGCCCTTCTTGGGAGCCAATGCCAAAAAGCCTGGCGGTTCCCCAGCCTGCTCCCAACGGAATAAGCACGCCCAACACGCCAGCTAAAGCAGCCACCTTGCCAGAACCTAGCAGTTCCGAGAGGTGCAGCCCCAATCCGGCCAACAGCATCAGCAAAATGACGCCCAGTTCAGCCATTAACGTGATCAATTCACCTAAAACGGGTTCGCTGCCGGCAAAGAGGGGCCAATGCAGCATGTTCAGCACGGTTGGTCCGAGGAGGATGCCGGCCAGCAGTTCGCCCAACACAGATGGCTGCCCTAACCGGGTGCTAAGATAACCGCCGCCTTTGGCGGCTACGATAATGATCACAACCGCCAGCAGAAAGTTTAAGAAATCTTCAGTCATCAGTATGTATCCACATAGGTGACAAACCTTTCGATAGTAACGACATCTCCATCACGGCGCAGTTCTACCCTGTCCCCTGACTGCAACGCAGTCAGCACAGCCGGATCGAAACCATAAGCGTAAGGAATTCCTTCTAATGAACAGGCGGGGGCGCTTTGTTGATCAATGTCCGTATTGACGATGGCCAGGGGAGCCATGCCCCGATAGTATAACTCCAATAAAACGTAGGGAGCTACGGTGGAACCGCTGCCCTTCGGGAAAATGGCGATTTTGCCGGCCATGCTCTGGCCATGGGCCGGGTGGTCTGGCTCTTCAATGACGCCTGTCTGGCGGTTGACAAAGCCCAGCAGGGTGATGGGGGCGCCGGTCACAAATGCTTCACCCCGAATGATGAAGTTTCCCTGGGAAGGAAGCCCCTGACCAGAAAATGAGGCCGGAAGGGAAGCCGGGAGTGGAGGGGGAAGAGCATCAGTCGTTGTCTTACCCTCTGGCTGTCTGACTGGTTCATTCCTTTGCCGTTCGCCTGAGTCACTGGCTGGTCGCTCTGTGGCCACTTCCCCGCCTGTAGCCAGGGCTATGCAATCAGACAGGCGCATGACGGCAGTAGGGATGCCGTTGAGGCCAGATTTGATGTAATGTTCGGCTTTCATGGAGTTAGTGAGGACGTGTTTTACCCAACTCGGATCGTAGGGGACAACCTCAGGGCAGGTGTTGGCCAGGAGCAAAGCGCCGCTGCCGCGAATGATAGCCGCCAGGCCCGTTTTTTCGGCAACAGCCAGGTTTGCGGCTGACGTAAATACCCACAATGGCGGCCAGTTGCCGCCTGGCGCGCTGGCCGCCTGCCGCCCTTGCAGCAGTCTGGCAGTGGCCCGCAGTTCGCCCACAGACGCCTGGGGGCAGCCAATGACGATCAAGGAAACAGGCAGGCGCGGCGCCAGGACGGCGTACCGGTCTGCCAGATCAGCGGCTGTAAAAGTCAAGCGCCCCTGGATGTGGTCTGTGTCTGGCGGATCGCCGTGGCCGGCAATATACAGCAGTGGGCAGCCATAGTTGGCGGCCGCTGCCGTCAGAGCCTTGCGCTGCTCGTGCGTCAGCGAGGCGGGTAGACCTTGTATCAAGGGGATTGGTCCCAGCGGCAGTGACCAGCCTTTCTGCTTCTGGCTGCCGATCCAATCTCCTAGAATGGAGTAGTCAGTGGGATCGTCCAGATCGCAGGCGACGACTACTTCTAAGTTAGGCCGGCGGTTTTCAGGCAGCAGCAGGCCGTATTGGGGGGTGTATCCCGTAAGGGCTGCCGCCAGCGCCGATAGACCGGACTCCCGGTTGGTGAGCAGGCCCGTGTAGGAGTTGCCGAAGCAGATGGCATTCGATTCGGCCCAGGCGGCTGGACCAGAGATGACAACCCCCTCCCATTCATAGGGAATGCAAGATTGGGTAGGCTGCACGCCCAGACGCACGTACAGGTTGATGATTTCCTGGCTGTGTTCCAAAAAGTCAGGGGTGACAATGTGCATGGCAGCGAATTGTTCGACATCGCAGCCGGCGGCGTTGAGCGTGGTAGGCACAGCTACCTGACCGTCGGGGTCAGCAGCCAGCCGCGCCAGGAACTGGCGCAGACCCAGGCCGCCCGTCAGGGGAGAGACGCCTGACAAATGGGCGCTGTGAATCGGAGTGAGGCTGGTCGTGCCGGCAGCGGCGGCCATATCCACTACCAGGCGCATAGCCATTTGTTTAGCCATGCCGTAGTCGCCGCGCAGCATGGCCTGTTGTTCGTCGTTAAGATGTACTGTGTCTGTCATGATGATTGCATTGATGGAATAGCCCTGCCATGAGAGCGACAGCGGCTGGTCAATAAAAGGTTCTGGGAAATGATACCATATTTTGCCCCACGTGGAGGGTGGATTCGTTTGCCTGGGGGGGATTCAGGCGGACGGCTCATATGACGATCATGAATCGTTCGTGTTTTCGTTTATTCTGGCGCATAATAATAGTGTGCCCACAGAGCAGCGCCTGTCTGCCCATTCGTTTCTGGGTGAGCACGTTTGTTGTCCCCACTGCTCAGGAGGAAGATTATGAAGTACGCGTGGAAAATCTTAGGTAGCCTGATCATCTTTGGCGTGATCGGCGTGTTTTTGTTGCAGCCAGATGAGGCAGTCATGATGGGGGCGGTGGGGCGCAGTCCTGCCGGCATTGTCCCTGTCGCCAACACAACCGCAGCCCAGGCAGACGCCGGCCCTTTTGTCAGCGAAGCAGTCACGCCGGGCCTGAGCGCGGCGGTGCGCGATTTGCCCAACGTGCCTTTGGAACCCATTTTGGACCGTGAAGTGAACCCCCGCCTGTCGCTTGATTATCTGCCTGGCTCGTTTGCCGTTGACCCCAACTGGCGTGACCCTGCCGTGCCCGCGCCTGGCAGCAACCTGTTGACGACACCAGGACCGATCTTGAATTTTGCCGGCATGAGCCTGGCCAACGGCGGTCTGGGGACGCCGCCGGATACCATTGGCGACGTTGGCCTCAACCATTACGTGCAAATGGTGAACGTCTCTTTTGCCGTGTACGATAAAAATGGTAGCCTGCTCAGCGGCCCCCATCCCATCAAGCAGTTGTGGGCTGGCCAACCCGGTACCTGCGCCAACAATAGTGCGGGCGACCCGGTCGTCCTCTTCGACCCGCTGGCCAACCGCTGGCTGCTGAGCCAGTTCGCCTTTAACAACAGCATTTGTCTGGCTATTTCCCAGACTTCTGACCCGCTCGGCGCCTACTATCTGTACGAGTTCAACAACATCACCTTCCCTGACTACTTCAAGCTCGGCGTCTGGCATGACGCTTATTTCATGGGGGCGAACCAATCTTTACGCAACGTCCACGCCTATGATAAGCAGGCGATGTTGAATGGGCAGCCCGCCACGGCCATCTCTTTCAATCAGGCTGGCGTAGGTCGCCACACCATTATGATCCCCGCCGATATTGACGGTAACAACCCGCCGCCTGCCGGTTCGCCCGGCCTCTTTTATCGTTTCATTGATGGCGACCTCTTTGGCGGCGTTGACCGCCTGGAACTGTTCCAATTCCAGCCAGACTTTGCCACTCCGGGCAACTCCTCGTTCACAGGCCCCATTTCGCTCCCCTCGCAGTCGTTTGCCAGCCTGTGCAACTTCAACTTGAGCTGTATTCGCCAGCCCAATACCAACCAGCGCATTGACTCGATCACCGAGTGGCCTATGTGGCGCTTTGCCTATCGCAATTTTGGCACGCACGAAGTTTTGCTGGGCAACCACGCGGTCAATGTGGGTAGCGATCAGGCGGGCGTGCGCTGGTTCGAACTGCGCCGCAGCAATGGCGGCAACTGGGCCATTTACCAGGAAAGCACCCATGCCCCCGACGCCAACAGCCGGTGGATGGCCAGCATTGCCATGGATGGCGATGGCAATATCGGCGTAGGATACA
>CAZDSN010000307.1:0-5475 GCA_964507675.1 uncultured Ardenticatenaceae bacterium
GACCATTATCAGGCTGAAGCCCAGGCTGCAAAAAACAAACCAGGCCCTTTGGCAGCACTCTAATGCGCGTGACCGTGCGCCAGTTCCTCAGAGTTAGCTGCGCGTAATCCGACAATTTTCACGTCAAAAATCAACGTTTCGCCAGCCAATGGGTGATTAAAATCCAGCATGACTCCGTCTTCACGCACCTCATCCACCAGGACGTCAAACAATTCCCCGGAATCGGCGTCGCGCATACGCAAACGCATCCCTTTGCTCAAGATCATGTCATCGGGGAAAGAATCGCGGGGGACCAGTTGAAATTCATCGGCGCTGAGTTCTCCATAACCATCAATAGGCTCAACCGTTACCTGCTTCTCCTCTCCCACGCGCATACCATATAAGGCAACTTCCAGGCCAGGAATAATCTGACCAACTCCGTGCAGGAATTCCAGGGGGCCTCGTGATTTAGAGCTGTCTACTTCTGCCCCATCCTCCAGGCGCAGCGTATAGTCCATGCGAACTACCATGCCATCATCCACAAAAAGGTTCTGACCATCCATTATCCACTATCTCTTACTACCTGTCCAAAATCACTTCCCGATTTAGAAGTTCTACCACGCTGAAAAGGTTGAACTTCCTGGTGAACTTGTTTGTGGACGATTACTTACGGCTGATTCATTTACTGGCGACTGCTTTTCCCCTCGATTAGTCTGCGGGGATAGCAGGAACGATGAAGAGAAGTCACCGTTATAAAAAAACCCAGACTTCATGTCTGGGTAGCTCAATTCAAAGGTAAAAGACGCAAGAATACCATCATCAGAAACATACAGCAGATTTTCAATCCTGTCAAGCAGAATTTATGTCCGGCTGCCGGTCTGCCGGTCTGCTGGCTGCCGGCACACGCTCTCAATCAGCTCGACAGCGCGCTCTGCGCCATTGTACTGCTGAAAGGCGTGCGCCAGGCGCTGCGCCTGCTGCCGAAAGCACGGCTCATAGAGCAAACGGTCTAAAGCAGCCCGCATCCGCGCGGGGGTGCAATGCCGCCGTGGTATGCTCAAGCCCACACCCGCCCGTATCACCCGCTGGGCATTGTCCAACTGGTCGGATTCTGCCGGCACAACCAACACGGGCACACCCGCATTCAAGGCGGCCAGGATCATGCCAGCGCCGCCGACGGAAACGGCCACGTGGCAGCGCAGCAGCAGGTGATCATGGGGCAGCCAGCGCGCCAGGCGCACGTTGGCTGGCAGCGGTCCCGAATGTACCTGGGACAGTGGGCGCCGGTCGCCGGCAACCAGTAAAGCGTGGATAGGGCGTCCGGCAACGGCAGCGATAGTCGCTTGCAGCAATCGCGGGCTGGTCATCATTCCCCCCTCGTTAGCGTATACCACCGGCCAATCGGGATGCAGATCAGCCAGCCAGTCCGGCGGCGACCCGTTACTGTGATAGAAGTCCAACTTTCCCTGGTGCGGTTCCTCGTCAGGCTCAGTATTCCACACCAGCGGCCCCACGTAATGGACAGAGGCCGGCAGGTCACGGCGGTTATAGTCGAAATCTGGCGCGCTACGCACCAGATAGAGAGGCAGCGTACCTAAATAAGCATTCAGCGGCACTTGCAGCCGGGATAGCCCGTACCGCTGGCGCAGGGTGCTGGCATAATGTTTCAGTTGAGCCGCCAGACGCTGGCTGGCTCGCTGCGCCAGTTGGTTGCGCACACGTCCAACCAGGCTGCTGCCGGCAGGCAACCCCACACCCCACACAGGAGCGTCGGGGCCGGGAATCATGCAGCCGGCAGCAAATGGGGCCATGATCACGGGAATATGGTCGCGTTCGTGCAAAATCAGAGCTGGTCCCAGCATGGTGATGTCCGTGATGATGGCATCGGGCTGCCAGGAGCGCAAGATGGGTTCCAGGTCTCGTATCTGGTCTGGAACAGTTTCTAGCATCCAGGCGCGCAGCAGGGCGATAAAGGCAAAGGGCTTGCGCCAACGCCAACGACGATTCTCGGGCGAGAGCCAGGTATCTACGATTCCTTCATCGGTATGGACAAAGGGGAAGCAACGAAACCCTTCTTTTTCAATGGGACACTGGAAACGGGGGCCGGTGTAAAACGCTACTTCTTGCCCGCGTTGGCGCAAGGCAGCAGCGATAGCCATATGGGGATGGATTTTGCCATGAAGAGGCCAATCCGTTATGAGGATACGGGTCATTGGCGGCAACTCCCAAGATAACGCCGATTCCTGATCTCAAGACAAGGTGTGAGAGGAATGAGGCTCCATATCAGTATTTATTGGCAGCATATCCAATAAGGTTTATAGGCGGCTATACAGTTTACAGACAGGAAAGCAGAGTGGCAGCAGTGGAAAAAGATAAACATCAATCAGCACCTTATGATACACAAAATGTAGCTGTCAGGCTAGAAACCGTTCCGGCTAAAGTCTTGGAGGTTCCGACTAAAGTCTCCACTCCAAGGCGTTCTCTTCGAGACATTCTCTCAAAGGCGTTTTCTGGTAGTTGTTCGTTGCCAGATTAAGCATCTGCTGGCACAATCTGGCAGTTACCCCAATTTTGGAAACTGTCGCGGCTAATGAGACGAGGTTCGCTATGCTGAGACGCTTTGCCCGATTTCTGAGTTATTGCAGCGCGCTGGCTGCCGGCATAATTTTACTTCACAAGCGACGAGGGCGCGGCGTCATTGCCGTGGCCGTGGTGAATAGTTTCGCCGCGGCTGTCTCGCCCATCACCTTCTATCTAGGATTAGTGGCAGCCAGCCTCGGCTGGCGACAGCGGGATGGGCGAGCGGTGAGGTGGGGGTTGGCGGCAGCCGGCGTTGCCTGGCAGTACATTCGCCGGGTAACACGAGCGCATGATGGCCTGACGCGCGCTTTTGGGCCTGATTGGGCCAGCCGGATACCCGCCGGGCAGCAGATACGGATGCTGCCGCAACGCCGGCCCTGGTTGCCGCTGCCCGATCCGCCGGTGCGCTGGCAGCGCGACTTGGAGCTGGGGCTGGGAAGCGACAGCCAGCCGCTGCTGGCTGACTTGTGGCAGCCACTGCCGGCTGTGACCGCCAGCGGCATTGGCCTTATTTATTTGCATGGCAGCGGCTGGAACTCCAGTAGCAAAGATGTGGGAACACGCCCACTTTTTCGTTATCTGGCGCACCAGGGGCACGTCATTCTGGATGTGGCTTACTCGCTGGCGCCGCAGACCGATCTTGCCGGCATGATGGCCGACGTGAAACGAGCCGTGGCCTGGCTGAAAACCAAAGGGGCTGCCTATGACGTTAATCCCCAGCGCATCGTTCTCATGGGAGGTTCTGCGGGCGCGCACCTGGCGCTGCTGGCGGCCTACACGCCCAACGAGCCCACCTGGCAGCCAGCAGACATAACGGTAGATACATCCGTATGCGGCGTTATCTCCTACTACGGGATTCCAGACCTGCTCAGCCAGGATCGGCATCTGCGCCAGAGTATGGCACACCTGCCGCAGCAAGAAACGCCAATGACGCAGCGGTTCAACCAACGCTGGTCCAAGATGGCCCCCCCGACCGGACAAACGTACGTGGGGCCGTCCAGGCTGGTGTCCAACCTCATGGGCGGGGAAGCCGCCGACATGCCTGCCGCTTATGCTGCCGGCTCTCCCATCCATCATGTGGGGCCCCACTGCCCACCCACCCTTATTTTCCAGGGTGAGATTGACCCGTTTGTGTGCGCGCCGGATGCCGGGCGGTTGTACCAGGCGCTACAAGAGGCGGGCGTGCCGGCAATTTACGTACCCCTCCCCCAAACGAACCACGCCTTCGATTTAATTGCGCCCCGCTGGTCTCCTGCCGCCCGCTCCGCTCTCTATGACACAGAGCGGTTCCTGGCGGCCCTGTAGCTAAACGCGACGCCTGGGAAATTCGTCACCTACCCCTCCGGTTTGGGCTGGCGTGATTTGGTAACCCGCGCGATTCATGCTACAGTTCCCCGCTATGATACGTCGCTTCTCGTTAGCCGGTTTACTCTGCGCCTTGCTGTTGTGGGGCGCAACCCAGGCCACCCAACCCACTGCCCAGGCTCAAGAGGATCCCATTTCGGAAACTTTTCGCCTGGTTAACCAGGTGCGCGCCGCGCGTGGTTTACCGCCGTTCCAATACAACGCCACGCTGGCCGCCGCTGCCCAAATCCACGCTAACTGGATGGCAACCACCAACACCTACAGCCATACGCAAACCAACGGCTCCACCCCGTACAGCCGGGCGGTAGCCGTTGGTTATCCCAGTGGAGGGAATGTTTCCGAAAACATTGTCGGGGGCACGAAACTGTCGCCGCGCCAGGGAGTGATCTGGTGGGAAAACAGTCCGGTGCATCTGGCCGGCATGACATCCAGCCGGTACGTAGAGGCCGGCGTGGGATTTGCCACCGGTTTTGACCAGAACTTTTATGTACTGGTAATGGGGAGTCCGCCAGCGGCCGGGCAGCCATCGTTATCTACGCAGCAAACGCAGGAACCACAGGCGCAGCCGCTCATTATCACGCCGGTACAGTTGGCCCCGCCGCGACCTGATGGCTCTATTGTGCACGTGGTGCAGCCAGGCCAGGCATTATGGACGCTGGCCGCTTATTATGATGTGGATCTAAGCTATCTGACGCTGATTAACAACCTGCCCAGCGAACCGCTGCTGCATACCGGGCAAGAAATCCTGATCCAACTGGCGGAAGGGCAGTCCCCGCCGCCCACGCCCACACCGCCGCTCAACCACATCGTGCAGGAAGGGGAGACGTTGTGGTATCTGACGTACAAGTATCAGGTGGAAATGAGCACGCTGCTCTGGCTCAATGGACTGACAGAGGAGAGCGTGCTGCAACCGGGGCAGGCCGTAAAGGTACACCTGGCCGAAGGGGAACCGCCGCCGCCTACACCCACGCCTCAACTGCAACATATTGTAAGGACCGGTGAAACCGCCTGGACCATCGCCGCGCTGCATGGCCTGACGTTGGGACAACTGTACAATTTGAACGGTTTCACGACTGATCCCGTGCTTTTCCCAGGGGACAAAGTGTGGATTCGAGAACCGCTGCCCACGGAAACACCTGTTTATCCGCCCACTTATACGCCTGCTCCGGTGATAACGGCAACGTCTCCAGCGGCGCTGCTGCCGGCATCTTTACCGAACCCGATGCCGACCAACACCCCTGCGCCGCCTACGGCCAGCCCGCTCCCGGTAAACACAGCCAGTTCCGTTCCGGCCACAACAGCGGCCAACAGCCTGCTCCTGTTTGGCGTCGGCGTCTTAATCCTGGCCGGCTTTGTCATGTTGGTGCTGCGCCGCACCTGATTCTCAACAATTCGGGTGCAGTCAAGAAGGGGACTGAAGCAAGGCGTACGGTTCAACCAACACTATAGTGATGCTGCACGAATTGCAGCCAGCAATTATCATTTTGGCTGTTTAGACTGTGGCTGAATCGCTAACAGAAGAGCGCAGCGGCAGCCGCTGCGCTCTTTTTT
>CAZDSN010000308.1:0-5473 GCA_964507675.1 uncultured Ardenticatenaceae bacterium
GAACAATTTTGCATTATAACGGCAAAGCATGGAATGTGATGAGTTCACCAACAACATCTACGCTATATGGTGTTTGGGACAGTTCAGCCAGCGACGTTTATGTGGCGGGGGCAGAGGGCATTATCTTACATTATGATGGTCAAGAATGGAAAGAATTGCTGGATACAGACAGCAGTTCTTTCTATGGCATTTGGGGAGATTCTTCTTCGCAGATTTTTGTTGTAGGCAGTGGTGGCGTTATCTGGCATTATGATGGCAATGAATGGTCTACAATGGACTCAGGAACGACAGTTTCATTGAGGGCTGTCTGGGGAAGTTCTGCCGACAATGTCTTCGCTGTTGGTTCCTCTGGCACAATTCTCCATTTTGATGGGATCGCCTGGAGTTCTATGGACTCGGAAACCACACGGAATTTGTACGCCATATGGGGTGACTCTCCTCACAATGTTTTTGCTGTCGGTTATGACGGTGTGATCGTGCAGTATGATGGCAACCAATGGGAGGCAGTGGAATTTGATGCAGCATTTGATTTCAGCGGAATCTGGGGGCATTCATTGGCACAGGTTTTTGCGGTGGGCAGCTATGATTATGTTCATAGTGGTGATTATGCTGGTGTCGTTGCCGTCTTTGATGGGGTTACATGGCAGCCCATGATAAATCCAGAATTTGAACTAAGGTATGCCACCAATGATCCTGCTCCACCAACATGCGTACCTACACTAACACCGACAACCACATCAACGGCAACCCCTACTTCCACAAGGACGCCCACGCCAACGGCAACCCCTACTTCCACAAAGACGCCCACGCCAACGGCAACCCCTACTTCTACAAAGACGCCCATACCAACTATGATTCCCACGCCCACATGGACGGACAGACTCTATTTGCCTCTGACCTTGCACCATTGAACGACCACATTATTCGTAAGCGCGTGCTGTTTCCTAAGCTGGCATTGTACACCTACTTAGAAAGCTCGATAAAGGAGGGCGTTATGACCCTGGAGTTTTCAAGCATTGTCATTTTGGTTCTGCTGGCATTTATTGCCGGCATGATCATCGGCGTACGTCTGTCCCGACCGGCAGTTTCCTGAATAGCAGATGCCGGCAGCAGATGGCAACAGGGGGAGCAATGCCATTAATAACCTGACTGCTGGTGCGTGTCAGTGGCGGTGAAGCAACTCACTCCCCGGACAGCACACTCAACGGTCAGTCGGAGCCCCGGTTTTTGCGGTTTTGCATTTGGTGGATGACTTACTGTGGATAATCTTGTACAATAATATAACGCACTGTGTTATAAGCGTGCGTCTGCTGGTGGGTGGCTAAAAATGCCACCCCAGAATCAGCAGAGGCGCGGCGCGGCAGCAGCCGCAGCACAGGCGCTCACCATTCCCATTGGGCGGGCAGGAAAATCATGGTTGAGCAGGCCATGTCTGCTTAACCAGAGGTTACCTCCTGCTTGACCCGCACACAGACCATAGGACATCCAGATGAATAAATCGCACGCCACGACAGACAAAGGAGATGAAGTTTTCGACTTTGTCATTATTGGTTCCGGCTTTGGCGGCAGCGTGTCTGCTATGCGGTTGACAGAGAAGGGGTATCGGGTGCTGATCCTGGAGCGGGGAAAGCGGTATCACTCTTCAGATTTCCCGCAGACCAACTGGAACATTTTTAAGTATTTGTGGATGCCGGCATTACGCTGCTTTGGCATCATGGGCGTCAACTTCTTCAACGACATCATGATCCTCAACGGCAGCGGCGTAGGCGGCGGCAGCCTGGTCTACGCCAGCACGCACATCAAGCCCGGCCGTTCCTTCTACGATGCCTCCGAATGGAAAGATTTGGGGGATTGGGAAGCGGAACTAGAACCCTATTTTGCCACAGCCAACCGCATGTTAGGCGTTACTGCCAACCCCAGGCTGTGGCCCGCCGACCAGCATCTGTACGAGATAGCCGAAGAGTTGGGGCAGCAGCATACCTTCACCCCCACGCCCGTGGCCATTTTCTTTGGCGAGCCGGGCAAAACGGTACCTGATCCCTTCTTTAATGGAGAAGGGCCTGATCGCGCGGGCTGCATTCATTGTGGCGGGTGTATGGTGGGATGCCGGCACAACGCCAAAAACACCCTCGACAAAAACTACCTCTACTTCGCCGAAAAGAACGGCGCCCAGGTGCGCGCCGAAGCCAACGTCCTGGACATTCGCCCCCTCTATGGCTTGCGCGCCGACCGCGCCCGTTACGAAATCCTCTACGAACGCACCACCGACTGGATCTTCAAACGCCAGCAAACTGTGCGCGCCCGCAACGTCATCGTTTCCGCGGGCGTGTTAGGCACAGTTAACCTGCTCCTAAAATGCCGCAACGAAACAGGCTCGCTGCCCGAAATCTCCGCCAACCTGGGCAAGAAAATCCGCAGCAACAGCGAAGCCCTCATGGGCGTCACCGCCCGCGGCGACGACGTGGATTACTCCGAAGGCGTAGCTATCACCTCCCACTTTTGGGTAGACGACGTCACCAGTGTGGAACCCGTGCGCTACCCGCGCGGCTCCTCCCTGATGCGTAACCTGGCAGTCCCCCTCGTGGACTTCCACGGCAGTCCCTTAGTGCGCCTGACTCGCTTCATTCAATACGGCATACGCAACCCCTACGACCTGCTCAAAACCCGCGTCCTGCCCGACTGGGCCCGCGACAGCACCATTCTCCTCATCATGCAAACCGTTGAGAACCGCATGCAGATGCGCCGCGGGCGCAACCTGCTGACCCTGTTCCGTCGCGGTCTGGTTAGCGAGCGCGACAAATCCCTGCCCATCCCCGCCGTCATTGACTCTGGTCGCCAGGTGGCAGAGCGTTTTGCCCAAAAGGCCAACGCAGTACCCCAATCTACCGTGAATGAGGTGCTGTTAAACGTCCCCTCTACGGCCCATATCCTGGGCGGCTGCGGCATTGGCGCCAGCGAAGATACAGGCGTCATTGACATCAACCATCAGGTGTTCAACTACCCTGGCCTTTACGTGGCTGATGGCTCTGTCATTCCCGCCAACCTGGGCGTCAACCCCAGCTTGACTATTACGGCTATGACTGAGCGGTTCGCCAGCCGTATCCCGGCCAAATCGGCAGCGCCGCTGCCTGAACCATTGGTTGCTCAGCCAAATGGCTTACCGGTCAATGGGCACACCCCTGCGTCGCGGAAAAAGGTTATGAGTACGGTTGCCGGCATTTCTCTGCTGGCGCTCCCGCTGACCCTTTTTGCCGTCAAATATTTCCACAGCCGCGACGATCGCGCATAATTTGGGATGGGGGCAGTAATCAGGAGCCTGTGGCAACCTGATCTGCCCCCACCTTCTCAGAATTCCCCCTGAAAGGGGCGCACCACGAGGAATGAAATTTAACCTTCATACCTCATACTTCATATATTTCGTAGGAGTATGTCATGAGCACGAGAATGCTTGAATTCATCAATCCAGCCACGGGTGATAAGTTTGGCGAAGTGCCGATGGCCACAGCAGCAGACGTAGCCCTGGCGCACAAACAGGTCCGCCAGGCGTATGACACCTGGAGCCGTGTCCCTGTGCGCGAGCGGGTGCGCATCTTGAAGAAGCTGCAAAAGACTATCATCCACTACCTGGATGACATCACCGAAGTGATCAGCCTGGACACAGGCAAGAGCCGCCAGGATGCCTTAATCGAAGTCATGATGACGGTGGATAAGCTGCACATGTACTTGAAGAAAGCGCCAGAATGGTTGGGTCGCCAGCGCGTACCGCCTGGCCTCTATTTCTTCAAACGCTACTACACCGAACCACGCCCCTTTGGTGTCATTGGCGTGATTGGCCCCTGGAACCTGCCCTTTGACCTGGGCATGCCGCCCATCTTCTCGGCGCTACTGGCGGGGAACACCGTCCTGTACAAACCGTCCGAGGTGGCTGGCGCCACCGGCGTCATGATCGAAAAACTGTTCCACAGCGTTCCCGAACTTACCCCTTACGTGCGCGTGCTGCACGGCGACGGCGTAGTTGGGGCTGCTCTGGTGGAATCCTCGCCAGACCTCCTCTTCCTCACCGGGTCGGTAGCCACCGGGCAGAAAGTGGCCGAAGCCGCCGCTCGTAGCATGACGCCTTTCCTGTGCGAGTTAGGCGGCAAAGACCCCATGATTGTGCTCGAAGACGCCGACATCAAGGCCGCCGCTAAATGGGGCGTGTGGGGCGCCTTCTACATGACCGGCCAGACTTGTATGTCTGTGGAGCGGGTGTATGTGGTGGAATCTGTCTACGACGAATTTGTGGCCGAAGTGCTGCAAGAAACGCAGAAACTGAAAATCGGCTACAGCCCCGATCTGGACAGCCCCTACGACCTGGGGCCGTTGACGTTCGAGCGGCAGTTGCGCATCGTGGAAGATCATTTGCAAGATGCCGTAGCCAAGGGCGCCCGTATCCTGCACGGCGGCCAACGCGAGGGACTATTTGTGCAGCCCACTGTGCTGGTGGACGTGGACCACAGCATGAAGGTGGTGCGGGATGAGACCTTCGGCCCCATGATGCCCATCATGAAAGTCAAAGACGAAGCGGAAGCTATTCGCAAAGCGAATGACAGCGAATATGGGTTGAGCGCCTGTGTCTGGAGCAGTAACTTGAGGCGGGCGCAGCGGGTAGCGGAGCAGCTAGAAGTGGGGTCGGTGAACATCAACGACGCCATTTCCCACTATCCCGTCTCCCTGCTCCCCTTTGGCGGCATCAAGAAATCCGGCACCGCCCGCACCCATGGCAGCCGCGAAGTCCTGCAGTTTGCACAGTCCCATTCCTACGCCGTCGGCCAGCCGCCGCTGCCCTTTGACATTGCCACCCAAATGCGCCAGCCAGGCCATTATCGCCTGGGCGAAGCCGTCATGAAGCTCATGTTTGGCGTGGGTCCGGCGCAAAAGCTGGAACCCTTGCTGAATGCCGCCGAAACGGTGGAGGCCAAACCAGCCATGAAGCTGGCCACTGCCGGCGTCGTCCTGGCTACTGCTGCTTTTGTCCTGGCTTTTAGCCTCTTCCGCCGCAAATAGCGCCCGCCCACCTCAAAAAGCGACCGCCCCGCGGTCGCTTTTGCTTTTGCAAAGGCGTCTTTTTCTGATGCAGACTATTTGCCGGCATATTGCCCCACCAATATCGGCCGTAACCCCCTCGAAAACAGTTAATTCCGTAGGGCGGGTTAGCAACCCGCCCACGCTTCAAAAATCCGCGTCATTTGCGAAATCCTGATAATTTTCATTCCTCGTGGCTTGCCTTGAGCTTGCCGAATAGTGCGCCCCGCGCATGGGGAACGCCTTCGTAAATAACGTAGGTCGGGCATCTTGGACATGGAGAAAATAATCAGGTAATCCCCCCGCCCTTGCCAGGGAAGGGGTACTGGTGGGCGAAGGGCGCGCAGCGCCCTTCGCCCTCTCCGAAAAGCCCCCTCCTCCTTGGAGGACTGCCCCTTTTGGATATTGA
>CAZDSN010000309.1:0-5460 GCA_964507675.1 uncultured Ardenticatenaceae bacterium
TACGTCGCCGACGATAGTGACCACATCATTCGTCGGCGTTGTCTCTGGCACACTGGGGAAATAGACGACCGCGCTGGCGACAAAGACCGTATCACTGGTAATGCCAGACGAAACCTGCGCGCCAAACTCTACCTGACCTCCGGCGCCGCCTCCAAGCGTACCCACATCCCAGAGCAGCGTCCGGCTTTCCGGCAAATAGACGCCGCCATCCGTAACTACCAGCGTGGCCGCGTCCAATTCCGGCGGCAGATGGCTCATCACGTAAACGCCATGAGCATTCCCCTGGCCCACGTTCTCGTAGGCAATGGTGTAGCTAATCCATTGACCCGCTGCAGCGATAGGAGGGCCATACATGGCGTTGGGATCGCCTGCCACCATGGTCTCAATAGGATGGTGGTCAACGTTTGGATCCAGGACTGGTACACAGAACCCATTGATACAGCGCTGATCGTTGGCACACATGCCCCATACGTTGGCGTCAGTCGCGTACTCGCAATCAAAGCATGGCGTCTCCATGTACATGTGACTGTTGGCACATTCTCGGGCGGATTCAGTGCATTTTCCATTATCCACGTCCTCGTCACATGCGTTGTAGCAGAAATCGAGACTGTTCTTGATCGTATCGTTGCGCAGCAAGTACATGTACCAGGCGCACTGCTGGCACTGCTCGCCAGAGGCATAACAGGCGGCGCATTTACTTGAGTAATGCGCCGCGAACTGACCAGAGGGAATGGTGCGAATCATACAGTTGCGCAGGCAATCATTGTAGCCAAAATCTGTGCAGCCGTTGGCCGCGCATGGCGTCATGACGGGGAACCGGGCCAGCAGTCCAGTTTGCATGGCGCCCCACGATTCAACTTCACCGGTTTCGTAGTAGAAGCGATAGCCGCCTGTCAGGTTATAAATCGCTTCAAACAGGGACATCGTGTGCACGACGACCGCGTCGCTGGCGTCGCGATAAAGGTCAATACGCTCGTCAGGCTTCGCTGTGTTGATCATCACCAGCGCCAGACGCTCATTGCCGTTGCTGAGCTGCTCCATCTGCGCCGCGCCATAATAGGCAAAGCCCATGTCTAGCGCTCCTTGATATAAGGCCGTCAGGTCTGGGTCTGCTGACAGAATGGCCGCGAGCTGGGCATCGCTGACCTCTTGCTGGGAAACGATTTGCAGTTCTGTGTAAGCATGGTATTCGGCCTGGGTCATCCAGGCATTGGGCCGGTTCTCGGCGGCTATCAGGGCCAGGTAATCCATGTGCAGATGAACGGGCAGACCCCAGGCAAACCGTACTTGAACTGCCGCCTGCCACGTTGCACCTGGCGCAGTGTTGCCCAACTGCCACACTACCTGGTGTCGCTGCGGCCAGTATTGCCCGCCGCTTGTGCTCATGATGTACTCTGCTTCTGCCGGCAACTGCGCCACGACAATGGTATTGATCAACGTTTCGGCGAGGAGGTTGTTGAAGAACAGACCTAGATTAGCTGTGTCGCCAGGGCTGACGTGAAGCGGCCCGGTTAGCTGCACCAACTGCGAGGCCACAGGCGGCGGCGCTGGCGGTTCTACCAGCCAGGGATCGTAAAGAACGCGATCGGTGACTTCCTCGCCTGTGCCGGGAGGATTGCCGGCATGGGCCGGTCCCGAAGCGCTGCCCCACCAGTTATAGGTAGCAATCGTCTGGCCGTTGACGCCCGCCTGGTTAACGCCGTAGTCCTGGTTGGCAAGAACAGTGTTGCCGCTGTCCTTATCGCCACTGAGAATGACCGTGGCTGCACCCATGCTGCGCACACCATCCCCTACGTTGTTGACGATTGACGAACCACTCACCCGCACGAAAGCTGTGTCCCCTTCAACAAGCAGGCCTGGAGCGCTGTTTGATTGAATCAGACTGTCGTCAATGAGGACGTAGCTGTCTCCGGTGACGTACACGCCGCTGTCCTCGCTGCCGCCCGCGGTGGTGTTATCACAGTTGCTCTCAATGATGGAATCTACTACCACCACGCGGCTGTTGTTGGCGTAGAGACCGTGATCCAGATAATGGTGCCAGCCGTCAAAATGGAATTCCTTTTCCAGCAGGACGTTTTCCAGACGCACTTCACCAGCAGCAACGTCATAAACGGCGATATTACTCCCACGGTGATAGCCGTCAATAATCGAGGTTCCTCTGCCGGCATAATGCACGGTGACATGCTGCAGTCGCCCTGTGCCCGCGCCCTCGCTGCCGACAAAGAGGAGTCCGGCCCACTCGCTGGCGTCGCTGTTGTCAAAGGAAGTAAAGATAATGGGCTGATCTGGCGCGCCAATGGCGTCCAGATGCCCTTCAATGCGCAGTTCAACGTCGCTGTCGCCACCCATTACCGTCACGCCCGCAGCGATGGTCAGCGTAATGGTAGGTGGCACCGTGAAATCTTCTTGCAGCACATACCCCTCCAGACCATTTTGCGCCGTCAGGGTCGCGTTGTGGTTCATCATAGCCCCAGGTTTCAAGACGACGGTGTTGGAATTGTTGGCGGTGAAGGTATTATTTGTCAGCGTTACGTTGCTGTTATTGCCGGCAATGTAGATAGCCGTATCGGGGAAGACGTAAATGCTGCCATTGCCGATTCCGGTAAACAACGAATCCTCCGCCACGAGATTGCTGTTGCCAACATAAATGCCCATGTCCTGGTCATTTGAGGTAATGTCGCGAATGGTCAAATTGTCCAGACGCACCTCGCCGGTTGTCACGTCCTGGATAGCGATAGCACTGCGCGCCCAGGCTCCCAGGCCAGCGTCGGTGACGTGGTTGCGCAGGCCGGCATAGCGCACGGTGGCATGACGCAGATGCCCTGTTCCCCCATCAAAGATGAGGCCAGGCCATTGACCAGGGCCACTGTCGGCCACGGAAGTGAAGGTAATGGGCTGTGTTGGCGTGCCCAGCGCTTGCAAATGACCCGCGATGGTGAATTCGTGGGGTACATTCCAACCGCCGATGCCGCTCATGAAGGTGACGCCAGGCTCCAGGGATAGCGTGATTCCTGCCGGCACGGCGTAGTCCTCGCGGTATTCGTAGCCATCCAGCGCAGGTTGGGCATACAGCGTCGCATTGTGACCCGTCATGGCCCCAGGATCCAGCAGCACGCGGTCATTGATGTTGCCTGTGAAGGTGCAGCCGCTCATCGCCAGGACAGTATCCGGCCCCATGAGGCGCATGGGCACATCGCTTTCCGCATAGCTGGAGCCGCCAATGCCTGTGAACAGGGAATCGTTGATGGTCAGGTGGCTGTCGCTGGCGACAAGGGCGTAGTCATAGTTCCCAGTGACCAGGTCGCGCACCGTGACGTCCTCCAACTGTAGCGTACCGTTGCGGATGGCGAGATTGCTGCGGTGATGCGCACCCAAGAGTGCGTCAGTTACAGCATTGCGTTCGCCGCCGTAGCGCACCGTAGTGTGCCGCAAATATCCGCTCCCGCCATCGAAGGCAATGCCGGCCCATTGGCCGGGACCAGAATCTGCCAGTGACGTAAAGGTGACAGGCTGGCTGGCAGTGCCCAACGCTTCCAGGTGACCGGCTACCAATAGCTCCACCGCGCTGTTAGCGCCCCTGAGGGTAACGCCTGAGGCTACGGTCAGGGTAATGGCGGGCGGCACAGTGAAATCGTTTTCCAGAACGTACCCATCTAAACCATTTTGGAATGTCAGGGCGCTGTTGTGGTTCATCATGGCGCCGGGCTGCAGGACGACGATGTTGTAATTGTTGGCGGTGAAGGTGTTGCCAGTCAGGGTGATTGCGCTGTCGCCGCCCGTAATGTAGATGGCGTTGTCGGGAAAGACGTAGTAACTGCCATTGCCGATGCCCGTGAATAAGGAATTCTCCACGATGAGGCGGCTGTTGGCGGCGTAGATGCCCATATCCTGATCAGAAGTAGCTATGTCGCGGATGGTTACATTTTCCAGACGTACTTCGCTGGCTTGCACCTCGCGCATGGCGATGTTGCTGCGCGCCCAGGCGCCAATGCCGGCATCCGTGACGCTGTTGCGATCGCCGGCATAACGCACAGTTGCATAGCGCAGGTGACCGGCACCGCCATCAAAAGCCAGACCGGCCCACTGCCCAGGCCCGCTGTCCGCCGCGGAGGTGAAAAGGATGGGCTGCACTGCCGTCCCCAGGGCTTCCAGGTAACCTGCTACCAGCAGTTCAACGTTGTCTGCGCCCTGGACAGTTACGCCGGCCTCGATAGTGAGAGTGATTCCTGCCGGCACAGTCACGTCGCCGCTGAGCAGATGCGGACTGTCGGCGGCGCACCACTGCTGCGTGCCCGTGATGACCCCGCTGTGAGGGCCGGGCACACAGGCTTGCGGCGCGGCCAGAGAAGACTGGGAGAAACCAATGCCCGCGGCAATCAAGCTGGCGACCAGTAAAAGGCCGGAGCAAATAGGCAGTAGTATCAATTGTTTTGGAGTATTCATGACTCGCTCTCCAGTTTGTGGTTGCCGTTTCGGGCTGCTCCTGGTGGTAGAAGAGAACGGCTAAAAGAAAATAGATCCGCTCCAGGTCATAATGCCTTTTGTTTATTCTAGATCGGGATGCAGCCTCACGATAGTGACGATTGTCAGTACTGGGGCTGGATTTGAGAGCCGCCGCCTGGTTGGCGCTCCCCCACGGCAAAACCAAATGGCCGCAGTGACAGCCAGCTTCCCGCCATCTCCATGCGGTTCCTGTTGCGCCAATGTGACTAACCGTGCATAATGCTTTTTTGCTACGGCTTGCCCCGCCGAGGCGACTACTGAGGTCTTCGTTTATAATTGACAACCACACCAGAGATGTTGATTGATGAATGCGGTCACTGCCGGCCCCCGTCCCGACGGAAAAGCAGTGGCAGCCTTTCCCGAAAACCACACCATGAAAAAACGCTACCTGATGCTTATCACCGTTATTTTGCTGCTGGGCGCGGCTCTGGCTGTGCTCCTGATAGCCCACAGCCGGGCAGATGCTCTGGTGCATCCTGAGCGCTCCTACCCGCAGCGCACACCCGATACCTTTGCCATAGAGGATTGGCAGAACATCACCCTGGAAACCGAGGATGGCCTGCATCTAGCGGGTTGGTATATTCCCCCTCAGCCGGAAAGCGGGGGAGCGACGGTCATCTTTGCCCATGGATTCAGCGGCAATCGGGGTAATTTGCTGGCGCAGGCGGCGCTGCTGGTGCAGCGCGGTTATGGCGCGCTGCTGTTTGATTTTCGCAACCACGGCGACAGCGCAGGAGAGATTACTACCTTTGGCTTGTTGGAGGTGCGCGACGTGGCGGCGGCGCTGGCGTATTTGCAGGCGCAGCCTGAGGTCAACCCTGAGCGCATTGGCCTGGTCGGCCATTCCATGGGCGGAGCAATTGCCATCCGGTCGGCGGCGCAGATGCCAGAGATCAAGGCGGTGGTTGTCGAAAGCAGTTTTACCAGCCTGCAAGATAATGTGGTGGAAGGGGTGCG
>CAZDSN010000310.1:0-5460 GCA_964507675.1 uncultured Ardenticatenaceae bacterium
CCCCTTCCCCTTGGGGGACTGCCCCTTGAGGGGGAAGGGGGTTGGGGGATGGGGGGCTTCCCTGACATCGGTTTCCACCACCCACTAAAAAGGCAAACCCATTCAAATTGAGAATGGCTGTTACCATTGACCATTTGCCCGCTTGCTGCTAGAATTTGGCCTTGCACTGCCGAAGTGGCGAAACTGGCAGACGCGCTACGTTCAGGGCGTAGTGAGCAATACGCTCATGAGGGTTCAAATCCCTCCTTCGGCACTTAAAACGGCCCAGCCAACTTTGTCTGGGCTGTTTTTATTTCACAAGAAAACAATTTCACGCGCAGACGCCGAGAAAGGATTCGTTACCCAGCTATACAGCCTCTCGCTGGCTGAGCCTGGCGCAGCCCTGTTTTGCCTTCGACAAGTTCAGGGACTCCTGTATAGGTACACCCATCAATCTGCGTAATCTGTGATGGCAAGGGGGCGGGTTGCCAACCCGCCCTACTGGAGTATTGAGAAATCTGGCGCAATCTGTATAATGGGCAGCGGCAAGAACGTAGTTGCCCGTTTGCAGAAGAGTGCGTTGTGCCAGAGAGGAAAGAATTTATGAATATTCTCACGCTAACAGGTACTGTGGTTGTTCTCACCATTCTGGTGGGGGCGGCGCTGGCGGCGGTTTTTGGTTTTGCCGGCCGCGCCGTGAGCAGCGCCCAGACTAAACAGGATTGGGAGAAGAGCAGCTACAACCCGTCCCTGACCAGGGGACATAAAATCCCGGTGACGGCGGATGTGGCAACACAGCTTAAGCAGGCGCGTTTGCTGGCGGCCAGGAAAGCGGCGGCGCTGCCCCGTTGGGGGAATATGAAGATTCGCGGCCGCAATGAAGTGACCAGGGCCCCCAGCGCCTTCAAAGGGGTTGATCAAGACGCCCTGACAGCGGTGAAGATTGCCGAGTTCCATACCTGGCAAGGGGTACGCACCGGGCCGCCAACGGCTCAGGCTGTGGCCACGCCCGGCCCGGTGGCCGCAGCGCCGGCGGCGGCTGCCGTCAAGGGGCCTGAGGATTTGGTGGCGGGTGTGGATTACGCCGTTATCGAGATAACGGACTCTATGTCGCCCGAGGACGTGCGCAAGGCGCGGATTGCTAATTCTAAGGCCCGCTCTGCCGCGATGAAAGCGTTGAAGGATGCCGGCACGGCTGCGCCGGCCCCGACCGCGGCGGTTGGCCCCGCGCCGCGCACAGCAGCGCCTGTGGCGGCGGCGGCTGTTGGCGCAGCGCAGGAGCCGGTTGCTGGCGTAGATTATGTGGAAATTGCCATCACAGACGGCATGTCACCCGATGAGGTGCGTAAAGCGCGTATTGCCAATTCTAAGGCCCGGTCTGCGGCAATGAAGGCATTTAAGGCGGCTGGCGGCGATGCCGCTCTGGCTGCGTCAGAACTTGCCGCGCCTGCGGCCCCCGCGCCTGTTGCGTCTGCTGCGCCTGTTTCTGCCGCCCAACCGCTGGCGATCAATGCGCCGCCGCCGCCTGACTATATAGAGATTACGGACGCTATGGCCCCTGACGAGGTACGCAAGGCGCGTATTGCCAATTCCAAGCTGCGCTCGGAATACAATAAGGCGTTGAAAGCGGCAGGTATTGATCCCAGTACGGTGGCTTGAGGCAGTGCTGGTTCACAGGCGACTGGCAGGAAAAGGCAACTGGAACGCAGATTTCGCAGATTACACGCAGATTTAGCCGATTTTCAGGGCTAAAAGAGCCGAATCCGTGTTAATGAGCGTCCTTAGAAGTGTCGGGCTTGTTTCTCGACAGCCTCCCGGGCGCTTACACTTTGACGATGGCCCGTCTGGCGCTAACCGGACGGGCTTTTTTATAGATGTAGGGGCTTGTGTTAGTTGATTACCGTATTCGCCAACGTGAATATTTGCTGGCTATCAGCCGCGCCCTGACGTCGGAATTGGACCTGGGGGATGTGCTGCGCATTATTGTGCAGGCGTCGGTGGAGTTTATTTCGGGGCGTGCCGGCATTATCGCCCTGGCCGATCCGCACGAACAAGTGTTCCGCGTGGCGGCGGCCTATGGCATCCCGCGCCACCTGTTAGAAGAGGCCGAACTGCTGCGCCGCGGTCTACCCTATGACGAAGGGCAGGAACGCCAGGCCATTCCCAATCTGACCCAGGTGGTAGAGACGCTGGCGCAGACCGCCGATATTGGTCTGACCCAGGTCATTCGCCTGCCCATGTTGAGCGGCGACACAGTGGTGGGCATGATTTACGTCTTCCAGGCGGGGCAGCACATGCTCAGCCCGGATGCGCCTAACTTGCTGCAAAGCTTTGCCGACCAGGCGGCTATCGCCGTCAAGAACGCGCGTCTTTATCAGGAAGTGATTGCCGAAAAGCAGCGGCTGGACGCCATCCTGGAACAGAGCGCGGACGGCGTCATGATTTTAGACGCCCACCTGAACATCGTTGTCTTCAACAGCGCCCTCAGCCGGATGACAGCCTGGCCGGCCATGGAGGCCATGGGCGAACCGCATGGGCAGGTGGTTCGCTGGCAAACGTTGAAGACGAATGTAGACCTGGAGGGGGCGCAGGAAACGGGCTGGCCGCAGCCTGGCGGAGCGCATCTGTACGTGGAAGGGGATTTGCTGCGGGCGGATAATGGTTTGATCCGGCTGGGCATTACGTATGCTCCCGTGTTAGACTTGCGCGGGCGGCTGGTGAATATTGTGGCCAATGTGCGGGATTTAACTCGTTTCAAGGAAGAGGAGGAGCTACAAAAGACCTTTATTTCGGTGATCAGCCACGAGTTAAAGACGCCTGTTTCCATTATTAAGGGATATGCCGGCA
Source organism: uncultured Ardenticatenaceae bacterium (assembly GCA_964507675.1). GTDB lineage: Bacteria > Chloroflexota > Anaerolineae > Promineifilales > Promineifilaceae > JAGVTM01. The sequence goes on from CAZDSN010000310.1 coordinate 2,827, forward strand.
CGCTGCGCCGCGTGGATGCCGACTGGCCGGGTGAGGTGCAGCAGGAGTATTTGACGGTCATTGAGGAAGAAGCGGATCACCTGACCGATTTGATTGACAATTTGCTGACGGCTTCGCGGCTGCAGTCGGGCACGTTTGCTTTAGATAGGAGCGGCGAACTGTATTTGCCGGCCGTCGCCCAGGCAGTCGCCCGCAAGTTCAGCGCCCAAACCCCCAAACACACCTTTAAGATAGACTTTCCTGAGGATTTCCCCATTATCAACGGGGACGAACGGCGGCTGACGCAGGTCTTTAACAACCTGATCAGCAACGCCATCAAATACGCGCCAGCGGGCGGCATTATCCTCATATCTGGTACAATTCACCCGGATTACATTACGGTGTCAGTACGCGACGAAGGGATTGGCATCCCCCCCCACCAGCAGCACCGTATCTTTCAAAAATTTTCGCGGCTGGACAATGCGCTCAGTCGCCAGGCAGAAGGCACAGGTCTGGGCCTTTATTTGACCAAAGCCATTATCGAGGCGCATGGCGGTAGCATCTGGTTTGAGAGCAACAGCGACGCCGCACCCGGCCAACCTGGTACAACCTTTACCTTTTCCTTGCCTGTTCAATAATGCTAAAGTAGTGAGAAACCATGTTAACACAATTGAACTGTCCCCAATGCCGCTCCCCATTCACTGCGGAAGTTTTCCAGATTGTAGACGTAGGCCAGATGCCAGAACTGAAGCGAATGCTGCTCAGCGGACGGCTGAATCTGGCTGTTTGCCCTAATTGCGGTTTTAGCGCCCAGTTAGGCACGCCGCTGCTGTATCATGATCCGGCTCATGAACAGTTCCTGGTTTTTGTGCCCATGGAGCTAAACCTCTCGCACAAGGAGCAGCAGCGGGTGATTGGCGACCTGGTGCAGCAGGTGATGAATCAGACGCCCCCGGAAAAACGGCGCGGTTACATGCTGCAAGCGCAGACCATCCTCACCTACCAGACGCTAATTGAGAAGGTGCTGGAGACGGAGGGCGTGACGCCAGAGATGATGGCGCGGCAGCGACGGCAAGGGGAACTGCTGCAAAAGCTGTCTACCGCCAGCCGCGATGTGGCTGACATTTTGCTGCAAGACCAGGCTAACTTAATAGACGAGACGTTTTTTGCCATGTTGAGCAGCGTGCTGCAGGCGTCTACTGAGAGCCAGGACGCGGAACAGACGTTAAAATTGACCAACCTGCAGGCGCGGCTTTATCGGGAAACGGCAGTGGGATGGCAGTTAGAAAAACGGCAGGGAGTTTTGCACCGTTTCCGCCAGGCGGCTAAGAAGCAAGGCGGTTTGTCGCCTGAACTACTGTTGGAGTACGTGTTAAAGCATCAAGAAGATGATGCGCTGGTGGATGGATTGTCGGCGGTAGGGCAGGTGGCGTTGACTTATACGTTTTTCAGTTTGTTGACGAAGGAGATTGAGGAGAAGGAGAATGCCGGCAATCAAGCCCAGGCTGCCCGTCTCTCCCAAATTCGTAGCCGTCTGCTGGAGGTTCAAGCCGCCGCCCAAAGAGAATCCAAAGCCATTATGGATCAGGCGGGTCAGGTGTTGAACGCTATCCTGAACGCGCCCGATCGGCGAGCGGCGGTGCAAGAACAACTGACAGAAATAGATGAAGCCTTTATGTACCTGTTGTCTTCAACGCTGGCTCAGGCAGAACAGGCTGGTGCCACGGAACAGGTCAATGCCTTAACCGAAATTCGGGACATAATCCTGGAAGAAGTGGAAAATCAGACGCCGCCGGAAATACGCTTCCTGGAAGCGCTGATGCAGGCGGAAACAGAAGCGGCGCAGCGGGAAATCCTGGCAGCGAACGCGCATATGGTCTCTCCCGATCTGGTCAATATATTACGCATATTGGCGAACCAGACAGAACAGGCTGGCGACGGTCACGTGACGGAGCAGATCAAGAAGCTGGAGAAACTGGTGACCAACTACTTGCAACAGTAGCTGGCTACTGGTAACAGTAGCTGGCTACTGGCAACAGTAGCTGGCTACTGGCAACAGTAGCTGGCTACTGGCAACAGTAGCCCGCTGCTGGCGTCAGTAGCGGGCTTGAAAAGCTTGAAGGCGCATTGCCGGAGCGTGAGCGTCTGCCCGCTCAACGTCCTGCGCTCCTTTCCCAAAGGGGGCCGTGAGCTAATGTGACTCGTTGTCCAGGCGGAAGCCATGACCGCGTACGGTGACGATATAGTTGTAATCATCAACTTCAGCCAGGCGATCGCGCAAGCGCCGCACCAGGGCGTCAATGGCCTGTTCGGAAACGCCGCTGCCGCCAGTGCCCGGCCACACCGCTTCCACAATCATATCCCGGTCGCAGACGGCTCCAGCGGCGTCGTACAGCGCTTTTAACAACCGAAATTGAGCCAGCGACAGCGGCGGGTTTAGCGGTTCATCGTTAACCAATACGGAACGCTGCGCCTCATCAAGCACGAGATTTTTGGGGGCAGTGGGTAGTTCAAAGGTGAGGGGGACAGTGGCATCAGTTCCCACGAACAACAGTTTGACGCACAGGGCAATTTGAATCTCATCCCCATCTTGCAACCGTACCGACCCTTTGACTTGTGTACCATTCAAATGCGTGCCATTCTTGCTGTCGAGAT
>CAZDSN010000311.1:0-5456 GCA_964507675.1 uncultured Ardenticatenaceae bacterium
GATCAGGAAAATCTTTATGAAATTACGCGCGGCAACTGGGTGCTTGGGGAGCGCCGGCACAAAGCCAGATATGCTTTCGCCGTCTACAACGGCATTGTGCGACAAGTCTATCAGATTCAACGATGGTTTCCAGCAGAAGCCAGAAGCTCACACCAGAAGACCCGTAAAAGGTGGCGATTTGATGGCGTTGTGGCGCATGAACTCCAGCACTATGTGGGCGGAAGCGTAGACAATTATCTAACGCAAGGCAGTCAAAATCCTGTCAAATACGTTAATTGTTGAGCCCTGCCGGCAAATTGCCATAGAGTGTGTTTTATTTTGGTAGGGGCGTATTGCATACGCCCAAATTGCCTCCGAACCAGCCGCGCAGGCGCTGCTGCCACTCTTTGAGCGTGGTTTGCAGCCAGAGGGCTTGTTTGACCTCTGCCGGCACATGCTCCCCCCAATAATGCGTCGTTTTCGCCACTGCCGTAATCACATTCTTGATCTCCCCCTTCAGACTGAAATAATCCCCCACAGGCACAAAGAGCGTCGCCCCCTCGGCGCGCGCCTGCACATTTTCGGCCACGATGGCTTCCGCCAGCCAGGCAGCCATCGCCGCCGTCTGGCATTGCACCGCAATCCAGCCCGGCGCGGCGGCAGCGGCGGCTAACCCGCTCACTTCGCCAATGCCCCGCACAACTTCCGCCACGGCCATGTGGTAAGCAGGCGCATTGGCGTCTGCGTCCTCTTGCGCCCACAACATCGAACCGCGATGCGGCGGTCCCCCCTCCTGTGCCAGGGTGCAAAACGTATCCCACATTTGCCCCCAATCCACTGCCCCGTCCTGCCTGTATTTCATAGGCGCTGCCGGCATCGGCGCGCGCCTGTCCATTAAATCCAACGTAGCCATTTCTTTCTCCCTACAAGCCAACTCTGGCGCGAAAACGATAAGCAAAACCTTTCTTTACGCTTAACAACCTGCCCATTCACCCTGCCGCCTATAATTGAACCCGGAAAAAACACCCTTCACCCATTCACAAATTCACCCATTAATTATTCCCTCCCCACCTTGCCCATTAACCATTCACCCATTCACAAATTCACCAATTAATTGTTCCCTCCATAAGCGGATCGCCGCCTGGGTGCGTTTTTGTCCAATAAACAATACGCACCAGCCACCTCCCCGCATTCATGAGAATTGCGAGAGCAAAGAAGTAAAGTACAATAAGATGCCAGATTTAGAACAGGCCGTGGTGCGTAGAATAGTAAAGACAACTGAATGGCGGCGGTTTGCAGCGTGTGCGGCAAGCGCCAGCGCTATGGGTTGCCAGTTGTTTCACCCCGGTCTGCCAATTGTCATGGATCGGGTATGAACCAATTGACCGATGAACAACTCATGAAGTATGTTGTCTCTGGCAATGATGAGGCGCTTTCAGTTCTTTATGATCGGTATGCGCCTGCTGTTATGGGTTTTGTTTTGCGAATTTTGCGTGACACCGCCGCGGCTGAGGATGTGGTGCAAGAAACGTTCTGGCGCATCTGGAACAACAGCGCCGCTTTTCAGGTCAGAAAAGGCAAGTTTTCTAGCTGGTTATTTGGCATTGCCCGTAACCTGGCTATTGACAACTGGCGGCGACAGCAGGTACGGCCCCAGGCGGCGCAATCAGAAGCGATTGTGGCCCAAATCGAGGTGCGGCCTGATCCCGGTCCTGATGTAGCTGAAATGGTCTGGACGGCGGCCAGGCACAGCCTGGTACGAGATGCCCTCTCTACCCTGCCGCCAGAACAGTTGCAAGTGATTGAACTCGCTTATTTTTATGATCTTACGCGCCAGGAGATTGCAGAAGAGACCGCTAACCCCTTAGGCACCGTGCATACACGCGCCCGCCTGGCGCTGCAAAAGCTGCGGCAGGCATTGGAAGAACGCGGAATTGAGGCGTCAGATGGATGAACAGATTAAGGCTCTGCTGCCGTTTTATGTGTTGGATGCACTGACGCCTGAAGAACAGGTTCAGGTCGAAGCCTATATGCGCCGCCATCCAGAACTGCAAGCGGAGTTGGCAGAAATGAAGACGGCAGCCGCGGCGCTGCCTTATGCCGCGACGCCAGTGACGCCGTCGCCCGCCGTGAAAGAGCGGCTGATGGCGCGGGTACAGACTGCCCAGAGGCAGGCTGTCCAGGGACAGGCTGTTCAGGGACAGGCTGCGCCGCTGCCTCAACCGGCGCGGCAGCTTGCGCCAGCGACCTGGCGGCAGCGCTGGCAGGCGTGGTGGCGTGGGTTATTGGCAATGCCGGCACTTTCCGCCGCCGCCCTCCTTCTGATCATAGCCCTGGGAGCCTGGGGCATAGCCCAAAACCGCCAGCTACAGGCAGTGCGCGCCCAAAACACCACGCTGAGCGCCGAAAACGAAGCGCTGCGGCAGGCTGTGCTGGCTGAGGAAAATTTACTCGCTGTCTTATCCAGCGATTCGCACCAGACCATAACCATTCGCGGCACGGAAGTTGAGCCGCAGGCGCGCGGTCATTTATTTCAAGATGCCGCCAGTCAGTCGGCGGTTTTGGTCGTCTCTGATCTGCCGCTGCTGCCGCCAGACCGGACGTACCAGTTCTGGTTGATTCGCGAAGGAGTGGCGGTGGATGCCGGCATTTTCCAGGTCAACCAGGAGGGGCGAGGTTTGCTCACCCTTCCGCCAACCCTGGCTGGCTCACGCTTTGACGCCATTGGCGTTTCCATTGAGCCACAAGGGGGCAGCCCCCAACCCACTGGCGACATTGTTATGCTGGGCGAAGCCTGAACCTCGCCCAACCCCTTCTGCGCTACGCTTTTGACAAAATTCCCACCAATCGGTGGGAATTTTTGTTTTCATGAATGCAGAATGACAGCCTCTGCGTAATACCTCTCAGAAACAAGCTGTCTAAAAAAACTCCAGATTGTTCACCAACCAGATACCTGGGATCCCACGTTGAGGAGGAACTCTATGCGGCTGCCTACGCCTGCCTGTCCGCGCTCACCCATAAGTAAACGTCGCTGGCTGCGCTATTGCGCGCCGCTGGCGTTGTGCCTCTGCCTGCTGCTGTTGGCTCCCCAGCCGGCCTCGGCGCACCCGTTGGGTAATTTCAGCATTAACCGCTACAGCCACCTCCTGCTGCAACACGACCAGATTTTGCTGCATTACGTGGTAGATATGGCCGAAATCCCCACCTTTCAGGAACGGTCAACAATAGATGTAAATGGAGACGGCATCAGCACGGCGGAGCAAACCGCTTACTTACAGCAGCAGGTAGCGGCATTACAGGTGAATTTGCACCTCAAGGTGGATGGCAACTCGCTGCCGCTGGCGGTGCACTCCCAGTCGCTAACCTTTCCCGCCGGACAGGGTGGGTTAGACACGTTGCGTCTGGTCGTGGATTTCCTGGCGGAAATACCGGCTGCCGCTGCCTGGTCTGTGCAGTATGAAGATGGGAACTATGCCGGTCGCCTCGGCTGGCAGGAAGTGGTGGTGCAGGCCGGCCAGGGTGTCACCCTGTTGCAATCTTCGGTTCCGGACACCTCCATCAGCCAGGAGCTGCGCCAATACCCCCAAGACCTGTTGCAAAGTCCCCTATCGGTTAACGCTGCCCAATTCCAGTTCCAACCGGCTATGGCTGCAGGCTCTTCCGCCAATCCGGCCAGCGGACCCGCCAGCCAGGCCAGCCTGCCTGGCCGTTTTGGCAGTGACCGTTTTGCTGATTTGCTCAACGGTTCGGCCTCATCCGGTTTTGTCCTGGCGACATTTTTCGTGGCCTTTGGGCTGGGCGCGCTGCACGCGCTTTCCCCAGGGCACGGCAAGACGATCGTCGGCGCTTACCTGGTCGGTTCACGGGGCACAGCCAGGCACGCGCTGTTTCTGGGACTAACCACGACCATCACCCATACGGCAGGTGTCTTTCTCTTTGGGCTGTTGGTGCTGTTTGCATCCGAAACTATCTTGCCTGACCGTTTGTACCCCTGGTTGGGCGTGCTGTCCGGTCTGCTGGTGGCCACCATTGGTTACTCGCTGCTGCGCGGTCAGTGGCGTCGCCTGCGGGGGAGCGCCGCGCATGACCACGGCCAGGAGACAGGCTACCACTACCATCTCGGTGTTGGGCATACCCATTTGCCGGCAGCCAATGCGAACGGGCGCATAACCTGGCGTAATCTACTCGTGCTGGGCATATCGGGCGGTCTGCTGCCGTGCCCATCCGCGTTGGTTGTCCTCCTCAGCGCCATCGCTTTGGGGCAGACGGGTTTTGGTCTGCTGCTGATTGGCGTCTTTAGCCTGGGCCTGGCCAGCGTCCTGACAGGTATTGGCCTGCTCCTGGTCTATGCGGGACGCCTCTTGCAGCGTATGCCCACGCGCGCCCACCGCCTGACGCGGCTGCTGCCGGTGGGCAGCGCCCTTTTTATTACGCTGGCGGGCGTAGGTATTACTGTACAGGCGCTGCTCCAGGCGGGCGTAATCAACAATTAACAATCAACAGAAAACAATCAACAACAAACAATTTGAAAGGAGACTAAAGTCATGCGCATTAAATCTTCTCGTCGTTTGGGGCATCGTTGGAGTGTAATGGGCGCGTTGGTGTTGTTCCCACTGGCGCTGCTGGTGGCGCTCCTGATTAGCCAACAGCCGGCGGCGGCGTCCAGCCACCGCGAAGCGCCGCTCATTTCCAAAGACCCCTTTGCCGACAACACCGATACGTATGTGTTCATTCCTGCCGGCAGCACCGACCGCCTTGTCCTGGCTGCCAGTTGGATTCCCTTTGAAGGTCCCGAAGGCGGCCCTAATTATTGGGAGTGGGATGATCAGGCGTTGTACGACATTTACGTAGATATTGACGGCGATGCCACCGCCGACGTCACCTACACGTTACAGAGCCAGACGAGCATTGGCAGCCCTCTGGAAACGTTCCTCTATAACACCGGTCCGCTGGACAGCAATGACAGTCCTAACTGGAATCGCCCCCAGACGTACTCCGTGATGGAAAGCTTCCGCGAGGGAATGCAGCCGTCAGGCGACGCCGCGAATACTTTAGTTTCCGGGGTGCGCGCTGCGCCGGTAAATATTGGCAGCAAGTCCACCGCCGATTACGCCAGCCTGGTGAGCGAAGCGACCTATTCAGTTATGGCGGACAACGGAGACATGATTGACATTTACGCCGGCCAGACGGATGACCCCTTCTTTGTGGATTTGCAGGTGTTTGACCTGCTGACTCTGCGCGGTCAGATGTCGCCGATAGGCTACAGCGCGGGGAATAACGATCCCGTTGACTCCCTATCCGGCTTTAATGTACACAGCCTGGTGATTGAACTGCCCATTGACCGCCTGGTGCGTGACGACCAGCCGGTGCTGGGGGTTTGGGCCGGGACGCGACGAAACTCAATGGGCGTTTTTGCCGGCACAGGCCAGCCCGTCCAGGTGTCGCGTCTGGGCATGCCCCTGGTCAATGAGGTTGTG
>CAZDSN010000312.1:0-5453 GCA_964507675.1 uncultured Ardenticatenaceae bacterium
GTAAAGTCGCGCCCTTGCTGCCAGTCATGACACACGGGTAACTGTGAAGAAACCAAACTTCCTCCAACTCCTGTTAAACCACGTAGACGCCTGGCAAGTTTCATTTGTCATTGCCACGCTGGCCGTCCTGATTCATGGACAAATTACCCCGCGCCACATCTTGCTCCTGCTAGCCATTGCCGCCGGCTACTGGCTGGCCTTTACTGTTAATGATTACCATGACGCCCCCTTTGATGCCCAGGATCAGGCTAAACATCAAAGGAACTTCTTTGTGCGCCATCCCATCTCCCGCCGCCAGGCCACCGTTTTTTTTACCCTGGGCACAGTGGCTTTGCTGTTGATCTTCGCCCAATTTGGGCTGCGCGGCTTTCTGGTGTTGGCCGTCAGTCTATTCATTATGTGGGCTTATTCCAGCCCGCCGCTCCGTTTTAAGAGCCGCCCGGGTATTGATCTGCTGGTACATGCCTTGTTTGTGGAAACGTACCCCTATCTGATCACCCTCTACTTGATGGAGGTCCCCTGGCTGCTGGTGGATTACGTCATTTTGTCCATCACTTTCCTGGCGTCACTGACGGCCCAGTTGGAGCAGCAACTGCGCGATTATGTGGTAGATGTGCAAACCGGGAACACCTTCGCCACGGTTGTGGGGCAGCGATGGGCGGCGCTGCTGCTGCGGCTGCTGTCAGTCGCCTTGATCCTGACTACGTTGATTTTCCTGCTAAACGGCACGCTGCCGCTGTTTATCTTACCGATTACGGTGATTGCCTTGCCGGCAATTTTGCACCGCTTCCTGCGCCGCGCCGACAAACCTCGCTCCGAACGATTAGTCATTGCCTCCACCACCGCCGGCTTCTTTTACATCATGGGGGTATTTTTCTACTTCTTGTTCACCTGAACCACCACAAACCATCAAGGATTATGACCGACGCCATCATAGACCAGGTTAACAATTACATCCGGCAAGAAATGCTTCGCCGGCACATTCCAGGGCTGTCGCTGGCCGTCGTGCAGCAGGGCCAGCCTGTCCTGCTGGCTGGCTATGGACAGTCTAATCTGGAATGGGAGATTGGCGCTGCCCCTGATACCGTCTACGAAATCGCTTCCGTGACCAAGCTGTTTACAGCCATGGCCATTATGATGCTGGTGGAGTCCGGCCGGCTATCCTTGTCGGACACCATCGGGCAGTATCTGCCGGAGATGCCCCGCACCTGGCACGCTATCACACTCCAGCACATCTTGACGCACCAATCGGGCCTCAAACCCTACACGGACATGCCTCGCTATTGGGAAACCACCCGCCATGACCTTTCCCGCGAGGAGATTCTGGGCCTGGTGCGTGACCTGCCGCTTCGCTTTACTCCAGGCGAACGCAGCGCCTATGACAACACAGGCTATTACCTGCTGGGTCTGATCCTGGAGCGCGCCAGCGGCCTGTCTTACGCCGATTTCTTGCAGCAGCGAATTTTTGCGCCGCTGCAAATGAATGACACCCGCGCCAATGATTATGCGGCCATTGTCTCGCGCCGCGCTGCTGGCTACAGCCTGCGCGCCGGCCAGCATGTCAACAAGCCTTATTACAGCACGGCAGGGACGTTTTCTGCCGGCATTCTCCTCTCCACCGTGGCTGACCTGGCCAAATGGGATGTCGCCGTCCGCCGCCACATCCTGATCGCGCCGCAAACGCATGCCCAAATGCTGACGCCTCACCCTTCCGTTCAGGGCAATGAGCAGGAGTTTGGTTACTGGCATGGTCTGGGCTGGTTCTTGTTAAAACACAACGGGCATCCGTTTGCCGGCCATAACGGCGGCATTCAAGGGTTTGCCAGCAGTTATGCCCACTTCTTACAGCGTGACCTGACCGTCATCCTGCTCTGCAACCTGGACAACATCGAAACGCCGCACGAGATCGCCTTACGTGTAGCTGATTTTTACCTGCCAGTCACGCCAGAGATGTCCCCCCAAGCGATATGATTTCTGTTGTTGTTCCTGCCCACAACGCGGCTCGTACCATTGGCGATTGTCTGGAAAGCCTGAAGCGGCAGACGCTGGACGCCTCGCAGTATGAGATTATTGTGGTTGACGATGGTTCGGCGGATGAAACAGCCGGCCTGGCTGCGGCTGCTGGGGTGCGCGTGATCCGGCAAGATCGGGGGCGACCGGCGGCGGCGCGCAATGCCGGCATTCACGCCGCCCACGGCCATCTGATTTGCTTTACCGACGCCGACTGCGCCCCCGCACCTGACTGGCTGGCTCAACTCACCGCTCCTTTTGCCGACCCAGAGATTGCCGGGGCCAAAGGCGTCTACGCCACCCGCCAGCGAGAATTAGCTGCCCGTTTTGTGCAGATCGAATACGAAGACAAGTACGATTTACTGCGCCACCAGGCGCGCATTGATTTTATTGATACTTATTCTGCCGCCTACCGCCGTGAAGTCCTGCTGGCTAACGACGGTTTCGACGAAGGTTTTCCTTACCTGGAAGACCAGGAGCTGTCTTTCCGCCTGGCGGCGCGTGCTTACCAGATGGTGTTCTGCCCCCAGGCAGTTGTCTACCACCGCCACGCTGCCAGCCTGGCCGCCTATTTTCGCAAGAAGTTCATCATTGGCTTCTGGAAGGCGCAGGTTGTGCGCCGCTTCCCCGAAAGAGGCGTGCGCGACTCCCATACGCCTCAGGTCATGAAGGTGCAGATGGTCCTGGTTGCGGCCATTCTCTCTCTCCTGGGGGCCACGCTGTTAACGCGCTGGGCAGCGCTGCCGTTGGTTGTTACTACTGCGCTTTTTGTGCTGACCACGTTGCCTTTTGCCGGCAAAGCCTGGCCCAAAGACCGCGCCATTGCCCTTATTTCTCCCTTCATGCTGGCCGTGCGCGCCGCTGCCCTCGGCTTTGGCTATGCCTGGGGTCTCATCCGTCCCCAGCCGGGCGTCACGGGGCAGGCCAGCACCATTGGCGGTTTTGCCTATCTGGCTAAGCGCACCCTTGACCTCATTGGCGGTCTGGTGGGCCTGGTTGCTTTCTTACTGTTGGCGCCCTTTATCGCCCTGGCTATCAAAATCACTTCCCCTGGTCCGGTTCTTTTCAAACAAGAACGCATTGGGCAGGGGGGCAAACCCTTCACCATCTATAAGTTTCGCTCTATGCGCCAGAGCGCAGAAGCAGAACTTTCCCAACTCATTGACCTGGATAACCTGAGCGAACCCGTGTTCAAACTGCCCCACGACCCGCGCGTGACCTCCGTAGGGCGCGTGCTGCGCCGCTGGAGCCTGGATGAGTTGCCGCAGTTCTGGAATGTGCTGAAAGGGGAAATGAGCCTGATCGGGCCGCGACCTGAAGAAGCCCGCATTGTGGCCCTATACAATGATTGGCACCGGCGGCGGCTGTCGGTCAAGCCGGGCATCAGCGGCCCGATGCAGGTCAATGGTCGCGGCGATCTGTCCCTGGATGCCCGTGTGCGCCTGGAATTGGAGTACATAGACAACTATTCCATCTGGCGCGACCTGGCTTACATTCTTAAAACCATCCCCGCCGTTCTCAGCGGCAAAGGCGCACGTTAATTCCCTGGCGTAAATGCAGCCCCAATCCTATCTACTGACTGCCCAAAAGCAAAGGACGCCTGCATCCCCTGGCTTTTCTTGGTGTTCCTTCGATAATACTCAGGACAAGCCTTCGCGTCTTTGCGGTGAAAGATCTCCTGTTTGGGCGGCGCTGGTCACAGGTCTATTGGCCCTGGGTGTTTACCTGCTGACGCTGGCCCCCGACCTGACTTCGGCTCATTTTGGCGGCGATGGCGGTGAGTTGATTACGGCTGCTGTCACCCGCGGCATTCCCCATCCCCCCGGCTATCCCACTTACCTATTACTGGGTAAATTATTCAGCTATCTGCCGCTGGGTACAGTTGCTTTCCGCTTTAACCTTTTTTCTGCTGTCTGTACGGCTGCTGCTGCCGCGCTGGTTACGGCCACAACAACCTGCCTGACCAGGGAGAATAACCTATACGCTCCTGTTGCTGCGGGACTGACCTTCGCTTTGACGCCTCTGGTCTGGCAACAGGCTGTCATTACCGAAGTATATGGCTTGAATCTGCTGGCAGTAGCCGCGTTGTTGTGGGCGGTAGTCGCCGGGCGGCCGGCTGCCTGGCGTGGTTTACTGTTGGGACTGGCCCTGACTACGCATCTTACTTCGCTGCTGTTGCTGCCGCTGACGCTGCTGCTGACGCCGTTGCGCGACTGGCTGCGCCTGGCGCTGGGCCTGGGTTTGGGTCTGCTGCCCTATATCTGCCTGCCCTGGTGGCTGCACCCCGACAGCCCGGTCGCCTGGAGCGATCCGACAACCATCACCGGCTGGTGGTGGTTGGTGAGCGGACGCCTCTACCAATCCAATCTGGCCCATTTTGACCAGATCGGGCTGCGTCTGACGTCCTGGTTGGCGGTGTTGGCGCGCCAGTACGCCTGGTGGGGATGGGGTCTGCTCCTGCTGGCGCTGTGGCAGCGACGGGATCGGCTGGCGCTGGCTCTGTTGGGCAGCGCGAGTCTGTATGGCTTGTATGCCTTGACCTACGATGCCGTAGGCGCCGCCGTCTTTTTTTTACCTGGCTTGCTGCTGCTAAGTGTTCTGTTAGCATTTACGCCGACCTCGTGGGGACGGGTGTGCCTCATTTTGCCTCTCACCTTGCTTGCGCTAAACTTCTGCCTCGTTAGCTTACATAATGACCGCAGCCTGCGCCTGGTGGCGCAGCCAACGCTGGCCGCCGCCCCGCCGCGCGCCGTCCTGATGACAATGGGCGACGAAAGCATATTTACATTATGGTATTTCCAGGTTGTCGAACGCCAACGCGCTGACGTTATACTTGTGGATGCTAATCTGTTTGCCTTTGACTGGTATCGCCGTCGCTTGAGCCGCCAACATCCTGACCTGCCGCCATTGCACCGTGACGATCTGACGGCTTTCGCCAGCCAGGTACAGCGTCCATTTTGTGTGGTTGGCGCGGCGGCTGCCGCTTTGATAAATTGCAGAAACGATGACACAGATGAACCCGCCGACTTCTGGCAGCCGTAAGCTGCCCCTTTTGCTAATTTTAATGGGCTTGCTGCTGCTGCTGCTCTGGTTGGGCCTCAAGGGATGGCGCATTTATCAGGCTGCCGCTTCGCTGCAAGCCAGGCAGGATGAGGCCCGGCAACTTCTGGCCGGTGGGCTGGCCGGCCTGGATGCCAACGCTGCTGAGGCGCTGGTCGTGGGGGTGCGAGGGGATGTGCTGACGCTGCAGCAGGAGACGCGCATTTTTATGCCCTTGCTGCCCTATCTGGGTTGGGTGCCGCGCCTGGGGCCAACGTTAGTGGCTGCGCCGCATCTGATGGAAATGGCGGATGCCGGCACTTCCGCCGCCGCCTACGCCTTTCGTGGTCTAAAACCCGGTCTGGCTGCCCTGCAAGACGGTAATGGGGACCTCCTGACTACAC
>CAZDSN010000313.1:0-5448 GCA_964507675.1 uncultured Ardenticatenaceae bacterium
ACTGTATGCCGTATAAGAGTTGTCCCTCCACTCTCTTTGGATTGCCAACCGTACCCGGCGACAGTTTGGGGACTTTGGCGGCTTTTTATCAACAACGATGGACCTGGCTCTGGACGATTTGACCGTCCTGGATCGGGCCAGCGGCGACACGTTAGCTGCCAACGACTTTGATGATATTCAGCAGGTGTGGTTTGCTTCTGGCAACTCTTATACGGCATACAGTCTGACCCAGGTGCATTCGGGGCGGGGACGTTTGGGGCTACACTTGCTCTTTACAGAGCCAGGCGTGGTGGTGCGGGTTTCGCTGATTGGCGGCGAAGAGGGACAGGGGGCAATGCCGGCATTAATCAACCAGACATTTCACGACCTGACCGACGTCCAGGTCGGCGACATTGTGCGTGCCACAATTGCTTCTGAGCCTGTCGAGTTTGAAATTAAAGGCATTGTTAACTACTTTCCGACACTCTATGACAATTTAGAAGCAGGTTTCCTGGTCACGCAACGGGATCAACTGCTTAACTACTTCAACGATATAAAGAACCGGCCTGTCAACGCCAATGAACTCCTGCTGAAACTGGAGCCGCGAACGGATATGACCGCGGTGGCTGCCCGGGTTCTAGAAATTGTCCCCGACGTTTCCGCTGTGAACAGCGTTGAGGCCACGCGAACCGTCATTAAGTCAGACCCGATGGCTTTGGGCTTGCGCAGCGTCACGTTCTTTGGCTATGTGATTACCACTGCCCTCAGTCTGGTTGGTTTTGCCACCCATTTTTACCTCAGCGCCCGCCAACGCGAGACCGTGTACGCCGTGCTGCGCTCCATTGGTATGTCATCGCGGCAGTTGTATGGCATGTTGATGCTGGAACAAATTGTCCTCATCCTGTTTGGTCTGGGGTTGGGCACACTACTGGGGCTGGTTCTAAACCAGATAACGCTGCCGGGTCTACCCATTACGCTTGGCGACACCCTGCCTATTCCTCCTTTCATCCCGCGCAGCGACTGGCTGGCTGTGGGGCGTATCTACCTCTTCTTAACGATTGGTTTCCTTGCTGCATTGGGTATTGCCACCTGGCTGCTGTGGCGGCGCAAGCTGCACCGTATTTTGCGCATAGGGGAAGAGTAAGTGACCATGCTGCTCAAGTTTTCGCTGCGCCATCTCATACGCCACTGGCGGCTAAACCTGTTCGTACTGCTCACCCTGCTGCTGACGGTTAGCTTGTTGGCCGGACTGCCCATGTATACATCCGCCATTGCCGACCGTAGTTTGCGCCAGACGTTAACGGACGCCGAACCGCTGGCCCGCCACGTTCAGGTGGACGGCGACCTGAGCGTTCGTTTATTCCAAGACCTGCGCGATATTTTGGGGCCTTTGTACGACCGGCGCATACGCTTGCACGTCGTAGATCCTATTGAGCTATCGTCATGGATTAATTTGCCCGATGGCGGCTTGCGCCCGGTTTCCGAATTTCTCTTTACTCGTTTCTTCTCACTTGATGATTACCACAATCACGTTGAGTTGATTAGCGGGCGGCTGCCTGAATTTGTCGTGCAGACCAATCCACTGCGCCTGCCAACGATGGAAGTCGTGATAGGGCAAACGGCTGCCGCTGCCTATGGCCTGAGCGTGGGTGACAGTGTCGCCAGTCCAGACCAGGGATATAAGGCGGAAATTGTGGGTATCATCGCCCCTACCGATCCTACTGCCGATTACTGGTTTGACGACTTTCTTCTCTTGGACCTGGAGCGCATCCCTGGCGGCAACCGCGAGGACACCGTCATTCTATCCATGATTCTGCCGCAAGAATCCATGGATGCTTACTTCTCCTCCACAGAAACGTGGCGCATTTTCATCCATTGGGAGTTGATTACGCTGGCTAATGCGCGGGAAGTGCAGACTTCGCTGAACAATCTGTTGGCTTCGCAGGCCAGTGTACGCCTGGCCACGGGATTGATCCCTATCGTGGACAATTATCAAGTCCAACTGGCCACGGCCCGCCTTTCGCTTTTCTTGTTGACGGCGCAGTCCTTTTTGTTTGTGATCTATACCCTGGTGACCATGACGGGTTTCATGCTGGATCAGTCGCGGGCAGAACTGGCTGTACTGGCCGGGCGTGGCTTCGCCAGCCGTCAAATCACCACTATTTTTGGTATAGAAGCGGCTTTGATGAGTCTGGCCGCGCTGGCGCTGGGGCCGCTGTTAGCTCGCTGGCTGGTGGGGCTGTGGGCGCGAGCGGTAGCCGCCCCTGTACCCCAACTGATCCCGGCGGCATCCTGGCAGTTGACGTTGGCCGGGGCAGCGGTGGGCTGGCTGGTGATTACCGGGTCTGTCTACTGGGCGGCGCAGCGCAATTTGCTGGTGTGGCAGCAGGCCGCCGCCCGGCCGCCTGGGCGCACTGGCTGGCAACGGTCCGGCGTAGACCTGTTCCTGTTGGTGTTGGGCGGCGTGGCGTACTGGCAGCTCAGCCAGCGCGGCAGCTTTGTATTAGGTACAGGTCAGGAACAGGTGGCGGATCCACTGCTGCTGTTGGGACCATCGGTGCTGTTGATTTCGGTAGCGCTTATTTTGCTGCGCCTGTTTCCTATCCTGATTCGTTTGGCAGCCTGGCTGACGCGCGGTCGGCGCGATCTGGTGCTGCCGCTGGGGTTGGCCCGTCTGGCGCGTTCGCCTATTGGTCCGGGGCGAGTCGTGCTATTGGTGAGCATTTCGGCAGCGCTGACGTTGTTTGCCAGTGCTTTTGCCTATTCGGTAACACAGCGACAAGAGGAATTTGCCCGCTACTTCAATGGGGCAGATATGCGCGTGCAGTTGGATTTGCATCCGGAGGCTGCCGCCGCACAGACTGAGGTGATTAGTGGCCTTGATGGCGTGCGCTTTGTGTCGCCTGTCTATCGCAGCCGGGCGCGTCTGGTTATGTCGACTGGTGTCAGTGTCGTTGGCCTGTTTGTCGATCCAGAGACGCTGCCGCAGGTGACCGCTTTCCCGGCGGCGGTCACCCGCCTGCGTATTCCCGATATTATGGAAGTGCTGCAGCAGCCAATTGGCAGCAGCATTCCAGCAGTGGTATCGCCGAACTTCCCGCCGCAGGACCCGCAAATTGGGGACCTGGTTGTGTATCGTATTGGCGAGCAAAACTTGATCTTTGAGGTGCGCGGGATCATTCGCAATTTTCCGCGCCTGTCTACGGGCGGCCAGTCGCTGCCCTTTTTTGTGGCCAGTCTGCCGGCATTAGCCAGCCAGGTAGACATTGTGCAACTGCAAGGGCCAGATGGCGGTAGCCGGGAACTGTGGCTGGATGTGCCCAGCGAACAGCAATCTGCTGTGGCGGCAATGCTGCCTGCCGGCACAACCTTGTTGGGTACGGCGCAAGCGCAACTCAAGGCATTTCAATCGGGCCTGGTAGCGCAGGAGACCACTGGCGCATTCAATTTGAATGCCCTCACCCTGGGTATTCTCAGCATCCTTATTTTCTTGCTGGTGCATTATTTTGCCGCCCATGCCCGCCTGTTTGAGTTTGGTGTACTGCGGGCGGTAGGCATGGCTACGAGGCAGTTGTTGGCTTTACTGACGCTAGAAGGCGTTATTACTTTGCTGTTAGGGGTGTTGAGCGGCACAACGATTGGGCTGGGACTGGCATACGTTATGCGCCCTTTTATGCTGCTGGCTTTGCAGGATGCCATTGGCGACGGCTTTGTACACGCCATTATTATTAACTGGCGCAATGTTTTCACCCTGTACGGGGCGCTGCTGCTGGTGTATGCGCTGGCGCTGGCGCTGATGCTGCTGGCTTTGTTACGTGCCGGCATCCACCGTGTTATGCGCATTGGGGATGAGTAGCGACGACAGGATGGTCGCTCTACCTGGTTGCTTGACATGGTCGCAACGACTGGTTTTTCAGGAACAACTGTAATGGAACAGAACGATCTGTTTGTCCACTGTGACAATCTGGTGAAAATTTACAAGGTGGCCGACCTGGAAGTCGTGGCGCTGCAAGGCCTGGATTTGCAGATCGCCCGGGGAGACATGATGGCCCTGGTGGGCGCGTCCGGCTCGGGTAAATCCACGCTGCTAAATATTATTGGCGGATTGGATACGCCCAGCGCCGGCACCATCACGGTTGCCGGCCACGATTTGCTCAACCTGAACCAGAGCGAACGGACCCAATACCAGCGACAAACGGTAGGTTTTGTGTGGCAGCAGCCAGCCCGCAACCTGCTGCCTTACCTGACGGCGCAAGAGAACGTGGAGATGCCCATGATGTTGGGGGAGCAGGATGCGCGGCGACGGCGGGAGCGGGCATTGGAACTGTTGGAAATGGTGGGGCTGTCTGATCGCGCGGACTTCCGGCCTGACCGGCTCTCTGGCGGGCAGCAGCAGCGGGTGGCTCTGGCGATTGCGCTGGCAAACAATCCGCCGCTGCTGCTGGCGGATGAACCCACCGGGCAGGTAGACTCCGTTTCGGCGGAGAGCATCTTCCTGGCGCTGCGCCGGCTGAATGAAGCGTACCAAACGACTATCATTGTGGTTACCCACGATCCCAAAGTGTCTAATCATGTCAACCGCGTTGTAGGCATTCGCGATGGCCGCACCAGTACAGAACTGCGCCGCGTCCGCCGCATGGAAAATGGGGAACTGGAACATGAAGAGTGGGTGATCATGGATCAGGCCGGCCGGCTGCAGTTGCCCAAAGTGTATGTGGAATCTTTGGCGATGCGCGGACGGGTGAAGGTGCGCCTGGAAAAGGATCATGTCTCGGTATGGCCGGATGAAGTGTCCCGGATTGCCCGCCTGGAGGCAGAGCCGGAGGAGACGATGTTCTGGCAGCGGAAAGATGGTCCGGTTACGCTGCAAACGATGAAACGAGGCGATATGCCGGCAGTCGTCACCCACGACCTACGCCGCACTTTCCATTTGGGCGTGGAAGAAGTCCACGCCGTGGACGGTATCACCCTGGAAATTCCCAGCGGCAAAATGGTCGTGGTCAAAGGGCCATCCGGTTCGGGCAAAACCACGCTGCTTAACTTAATTGCCGGCCTGGATGAACCTACCGCCGGCGACGTGGTTGTAGCCGGGCAGAAATTAAGCGAACTGTCTGCTGCCGGGCGCGTTGACCTGCGTCGTCGCCAGATTGGTTTTGTATTTCAGACTTTTGGGCTGCTGCCTTACCTATCAGCGCAGGAGAACGTGGAAGTGCCACTGCGGCTGCTGCGCCTGGGGCGCAAGGAGCGGCGGGAACGGGTGCAGAATGCCTTGAAGCTGGTTGGTCTGGCGGAACGCGCCCGCCACCGCACTTATGAACTGTCTGGCGGCGAGCAGCAGCGCGTGGCGCTGGCGCGGGCGTTGGTGAACCAGCCCTCCCTCATCCTGGCCGATGAGCCGACAGGACAATTAGACACCATCACCGGGACCAACATCATTGCCCTGCTGCGCCGCATCGTCCAGGAGACAGG
>CAZDSN010000314.1:0-5446 GCA_964507675.1 uncultured Ardenticatenaceae bacterium
CCCCCAACCCCCTTCAGGGGGAAGGGGGTTGGGGGATGGGGGTCTTCACCCCTTTTACCGAAATATTTTCCTAAACCTCAAAAGGTAAAACAATGGACATCATGAAGCTAGTAAACAAGTTAGCCTGGCTGCCGCCGCAATGGGTGGCCGCTTTGGAACGCCAACTCAAGAAAATTCCCGCTGTGCAAACCCAAATTGACAAAGAAATGAACCACCTGCTGGACGGGCTGGCGGATTCACTCAAACCCTACCAGCAAACGTTCAAAACCTTTGCCCGCCTGCCGGCACAAGGACAAGACCGCGCCGCCATCCTGGCCGATTTACAGGCCCTGCAAGAGCAAGAAAACCACCGCTGGCAAGACGGCTACGCTTCAGGAGCCGTCTATCACGGCGACAGCGAACACATCGCCTTCTTAAACCAGGTCTACGCCCTGCACTCCCAAAGCAACCCCCTACACGCCGATTTATGGCCCAGCGCCGCCAAATTCGAGGCCGAAATCGTCTCCATGACCGCCCACATGCTGGGCGCAGACCGCAGCCCCAACCAGGACGCCATCGTGGGCACACTCTCTTCCGGCGGCACAGAAAGCATTTTGCTGGCTATGAAAAGCTACCGTGATTGGGCGCGGGCGCGCAAAGGCATCACCCAACCAGAAATGATCGTCCCCGTCACCGCCCACGCCGCCTTCGAAAAAGCCGCCCACTACTTCCAAATCAAACTGGTGCACATCCCCGTCACCGCGGATTTTCAGGCGGACGTGGCTGCCGCCAGCCGCGCCATCAATCGCAACACCATCGTTCTGGTCGGTTCCGCCCCCTCTTTTCCGCACGGCATCATTGACCCAATGCCGGCATTATCCGCCCTGGCCCAGGCGCACGACATTGGCTGCCACACAGACGCCTGCCTGGGCGGCTTTGTCCTGCCCTGGGCTGAAAAACTAGGCTATCCCGTAACGCCCTTCGACTTTCGCCTGCCGGGGATTACATCCATCTCCGTAGACACCCACAAATACGGCTACGCCGCCAAAGGCACGTCCGTCATCCTCTATCGTGGGCAGGCGCTGCGCCACTATCAGTATTACACCACCACAGATTGGCCGGGCGGGCTGTATTTTTCACCCACATTTGCCGGCAGTCGCCCCGGCGCTCTCAGCGCCGCCTGTTGGGCTGCCCTGGTGACCATAGGCGAAGATGGCTACCTGGCCGCCACTCGCCACATCCTGGAAACAGCCGCCCACATCCGCCAGGGAATTGAAGGGTTGCCAGAACTGCGCCTGCTCGGCGATCCGCTGTGGGTACTGGCCTTCACATCTGACACGCTGGACATCTACCGCGTGCTAGACGCCATGACAGCGCGCGGCTGGAGTCTCAATGGCCTGCACAAACCCGCCTGCATTCACTTGTGCGTCACCTTGCGCCACACCCAACCGGGTGTGGCCGACCGCTTCCTGACCGACCTGCGCGATGCGGTGGCCCAGGTTAAAAACCAGCCAGCCCAGGCGGGTGGCATGGCGCCTGTCTATGGCCTGGCCGCCACCCTGCCCGTGCGTGGGCTGGTGGGCGACATGCTCAAGCAGTACATGGACCTTTTATATAAAGTGTAATCCCGAATCGCCTCGGGGAATACCAGCCACTCGAAACAACTTCAATAAGCTCCCACTTCCGTATCTACTTACCTCAAAGACGCCAGGATTCTCTGGTTTTTCTTTGTGTTCTCCGCGTCTTTGCGGTGAAATTCCAGAGAGGCGTAGTAGTTACCCACTTCCTGAAATTGAATCCATCGCCTGTCACCGCGCCCTTTGCGGTGAAATTCCAGAGAGGCTTAGTAGTTACCCACTTCCTGAAATTGAATCCATCGCCTGTCACCGCGCCCTGGCAAAATAAGGCGCAGTCAACGCCATAGCCGTTTGTATAGCTTCGTCTACCGGCGCCTGACCATAAAAGGCGCGCTCAATCTCTTTGTCGGTGGTTTCTTCAATGGCCGGCCAGGTAACCGTTACGGGTACGAGACGCACGATGCCGGCATTGTCAATAAAGATATGGCTGTGGGCAGGTGGTTGGTTGGGGTTGAGGAAGTCGGCAGATTCGGCTACGGCAGGCAGAGAAGGGACCGTGCGCCCGGTGCGGGCGATGATCCGCTGACCGGCAGCAGAATTGGCAAACTCGATAAAAGTCCAGGCGGCTGCCTTATTTTTGGCCGCCGCCGCCAGGCAGTAACCATCGCTGTGTAAAATGTTGCTCCGTTCCAACCCTGCCGGCAGCGGCGCTACATCCCAACGGAAACGCGCCGCCGCGCGATAAGTGGGGACGCCGCGACGGCTGTCAAAATACATCGCCAGCCGCCCATTCAGAAAACGGCTCTGACTCTCTTCCGCTGCTTCCGCCACGGCATCGGGTGTTACCTTTTCCGTTAGCTGCAAATCCACAAACCATTGCAGCGCGGCCCGCGCTGCCGGTTCGTCCAGGGTCAGCCGCGTCGGCTGTATGGGGTCGTCCACCAGTTGACCGCCATTTTGCCACACAAACGGAGCCAGACGGTAGAGCGTGGGTTCAATGCCCACTCCATACTGGTCCACCCGTCCATCCCCATCGGTATCCCGCGTCAAGGCGTGCGCCGCAGCCAGAAAATCCGCCCATGTCCAGTCAGTAGCAGGATAAGGCGCCCCCGCCGCGTCGAACAAATCCTGGTTGTAATAGACAACCAGGCTGGACATATTCTGGGGGATACACCATAGCTGCCCATTGAGAGTGAACGCCTGCAGCGTGATGGGATAGAAGTCGGCGGGCTGAAGCGCCTGGCTATCCTGTAAATAAGGGGCCAGCGGTTCCAGACCCCCCTCAGTAGCAAAGGGCGCAAAGCGGCGATAGTTGAACAACATCACGTCGGGTGGCTGGCCGGCCGAAAACTCTGTCGCCAACCGCAGCCGGTATTGACCCTGATCTGGCACGTGGCGCAGTTCTATCTCAATCTCTGGGTACACCGCCGCAAAAGCCGCGACCAGTTCCTGGTAAGCGGCCAGTTCTGCCGGCTCGCCAAATACAGCAAAAGATACCACCAACCGATCAGAAGCAGCGGTGCACCCTACCAATAAGGCGATGACTGGTAGAAAAACCAGGAAATGACGTCGTTGCATGGTTGGGTAATCCTCTGCTTGACCATTATCAGTTCCGATCAAACAAGTGGGTTAGAGACAGGTCGTGCAGGAAGAATCGCTGCAAGGCCAAAAACAGAATAATAACAGGGATAGTCATAAAGACAGCGGCAGCCATTAACAGGGACCAGTTGGTCGGGTCAAGCTGTTTCAAGATTTGCAGACCAACCGCCAGGGTGTAACCAGCTGGGTCGAAGATGTAGAGCACCGGGCTGATGAAATCGCTCCAGTAGGCAGCAAAGGTGAGGACGACAACGCCAATAAGGGTAGGTTGGCTCAGGGGCAGCGCCAGTCGCCGCCACAGGGTCCAGGCGTTGGCCCCCTCCAGGCGGGCAGATTCAAACAGTTCGGCGGGAATACGGCGGCAGTTCCAGTAAAACAGAAGGATAAAGACGGGGTTACTGCCGGCAAATGCCGGCAAAACCAACGCCCATACCGAATCCAGCAACCCCAACCAACGCAAAATCTGGAAGCGAAACAACCATACTGCCGCCCCTGGAATCAACAGCAGCGCCACACTCAACGTCACCAGGCGCTGGCGCGCCGTCTCCCCCAACTGCGACATGGCAAAACCAGCCGCCGAGGCCATCGCCGCTGTCACTGGCACGGCGATCATGACCACCAGCAGCGAATTAAGCAAATAGCGCCCCATTGGCAGCAAGCGGAAGATGGCTGCATAATTTTCCCAATGCGGCAGCGCCGGCCACCAGACTATGGTGTTCGGCGGCGGCAGTCCGGGCTGGCGCAGATAAGCCACCAAATCCCAATATAGTGGCAGCAATAACACGCCAGCCGCCAGCACTGCCAGGACATGCCGCCCCCATTTACGCCGCATCCAACTCCCCCCGCTGCTGCACCAGACCCAAGATACCCAGGATCACCAACGCCATCACCACATAGACCAATACCAATAATGCCGCGGCCAACCCCAGGTCTAGAAAATCAAACGCCAGTTCATAAATGAGCAGCGGCGCAAACATTGTGGCGTAATAGGGACCGCCATAAGTGACCACGTAGGAAGGCGTGAAAGTGTTTTGTAGACTCACCAGAATGTCGCGGAAAGTGAGCAGTAGCAGCCACGGCAGCAGCAAAGGCAGCGTGATGCGCCAGAAGCTTTGCCAGGAACTCGCCCCATCCACCCGCGCCGCCTCATACAGGGAACGAGGAATCGTCTGCAGGCCAGCCAGCAGCGCCACAAACCCCTCCCCAATCTGAAAGGACATCATGATGATAATGGCCAGGCGGGCCGTCGCCGGCTGCAGCAGCCAGGCCGGCGTTGGCAGTTTAAGCCAGGCCAGCAGCAAATTCAAGGGGCCATATACAGGATTGAACACCCACAACCACACCAGCGCGTATGCCACCTCAGGAATAATGGTAGGCACATACACTGCCGCTCGATATAGTCGAAACAGGCGACCTTCCCCTTGCAGCAGCAGCGCCAACACCAGCGCCGCCGCCAGGCGCAGCGGCACGGCCAACAGCACAAAAATCAGGCTGTTCCGCAGCGACAATCGCACCAGGGGGGATGCCCACAAACGCCGAAAATTATCCAGCCCCACCCACTGCGGCGACCCCACCCCCTGATAGGCCGTGAAAGACAGCGCCGCCGTCGCCAACGTAGGCAGCAGCACCAGGCAGAACGTCCCAACCAGATACGGCGTCAGGAACAGATGAAGTTGCCGGCGATAGGCAAGGCGGCGCATCTGGGAGAAAAGCAGGTGAGGGGTGAGCGGGTGAAAGGGTGATTTGTCACCCGCTCACCTCCCTCATTCCCACAAACTAACGCGCGGTCAGCTCGCCGTTTTGCAGCACGACTGTGCCTGTCCAGATACCCAGCGCGCCTGAGCCATCGGTGCAGGCGCGATAGCCCTGCACCTGGCCGCCCCCCATGAAGTAACCAAGCAGATAGGCGCTGCAATTGGAGCCGTCATTATACAGCATCTGCAAGCGGGCCGGACTGGGTTGGTAACCCCACCCGCCGCCGCCGCCGCTAGAATCATCGAAAGTCCCGTCGTCGTAGTAGGTAAATGTGCCCGCGCCAGAAGACCCGTTGTTCATCTGGTAGCTGTAATCCAGCGTCAACAGCACGCCAGGACCGCCGCCCACGCAAGATGGCATACGGAACGTGCCAATGCGGGTGCTCCAGTTGTTGCTGAAAGTGCCCGTGTAATACTCGCCCGTAAACCAGAAAGTGCAATCATCTACCGGGTCCACGCTGAGCGCGCTGTAGTCGCCCCAGCGATTCAGACCCGTCTGGGAACCGCCACCCGCTTGCAGAGTAGCTTCCGCCTGTA
>CAZDSN010000315.1:0-5441 GCA_964507675.1 uncultured Ardenticatenaceae bacterium
CTAAAACAACCTCCCGACTTAGAAGTTCAACTTCTCCAAAGAAGTTGAACTTCTTGGTGAGCTTGTTTGTAGACAATTCTTAAGGTCAGAACGAGATTGGTTCACGCTTCAAGAGTGAACCAATCTCCCCCCAATTGCCCTCAAACGGCATAAGCCAGCACGAGAGTTAAATCGTTTACGTTGCTGCCTGGCGCGGCCCAGATATGCCCATCCCCTACCGCCTGGAAGAAATGATAACTGTCATTGTTTGCCAGAAAGGCGGCCCCGTCTATGCCCAACGCTGCTGCCGCTGCCAGGGTCGCTCCCGTGACCATGGCCCCGGCCACAGGGGTGGGGCCATCTTCGGCATCAGTCGCGGCGCTGGCTACAACCCGTTCGACCCAACCGTTCAGGGCAATGGCCGCTGCCAGGGCTAACTCCTGATTGCGCCCCCCCACGCCGCTGCCGCGCACTGTCACTGTTGTCTCACCGCCCATAACCCAACATTGGTGGGGCCGGGCGCTTTTGGCGACGGCTGCTGCAAATTTGCCCACCTCTCTGGCCTCTCCCTCCAGGTGTGTCGTAAGTACTTGCGCCGTAAAGCCAATGGCTTGCGCCGTCTGACAAGCTGCCTGCGCCGCCAGATTAATGTCGCCAATAATATGATGGTAGAGCGGCGTGGTCACTGTTGGCGCTTCTTGTTGGATATGGGTTACCACGCTATCTGCCGCTGCCTGACCAATCTGCCGCAGCACGCCTGATTGCTCCAATATGGCCAGAGCTTTACGTCCATGACGCGGCGCCGGCACAGTTGGCCCGCTGCCAATGAGTTCAATAGGGTTGCCAATCACATCGCTCAGTATAAGCGTCACACAGGCTGCCGGCGCTGCCAGAGCCGCTAATCCGCCTCCCTTAATCGGGTCCAAATGCTGCCGGATAAGGTTGACGTCGTTGATAGAGCAGCCACTCAACAGCAGCGCCTGGTTCAGCGTTTGCCAGGCTGCCAGAGGGATGACGGGATTGGTCAGCAAAGCGGAGGCGCCGCCAGAGATCAGGCACAACACCAGGTCTTGTGGCTGTGTAGTGGACAAAAATCTGGCTACGGACTGGGTGGCGTGGAGACTTTGCGCCGAAGGAATGGGGTGGCCTCCCTGGTAGTAGCTATAGCCAGGCGGCAGGTTTGCCGTAGCGGGCTTGCTAATGACAACGCCCCTGCCGGCGAATGGCCCTAATATGCTGGCTGTAGCCTGCGCCATGGCAATAGCCGCTTTGCCAACGCTGACGACGAATAATCGCCCAGAATCCAACGAATAGGTAAAATCTGGCAGCAGCAAAAACCGGCCATCTCGCCGCAGGCTGTGGCGGATAACGTGTTCCGGTTGAGCAGCCGCAACGGCTGCTGTGATTATCTGGTTGACATGGGTGTGATAGGCGGCAAACTCAGGCGCAATCATAGCGTGGTCCTGCGCAGGTATGAAGGTTGAGCATTATCTTGCGGCATCTTACATACATCTAACGTAAGTTGATTATGATACCCTTGCTGAATTTTAGCCGTTGACTTTCAGCCAGTCACCTAATAGATCCAATTTTGAGGAACAGGCATGAGTACCGTAGAAAACGAGCAAACGAACAGTTACCATTTCAAAGCTGAAATCAAGCAGTTGTTAGACATTCTGGTCCATTCGCTTTACCAGGATCGGGAAATCTTCCTGCGGGAATTGATTTCCAACGCTTCGGACGCCCTGACGCGGCTCCATTTTGAAACGTTGACCAACTCTGACGTCTATGACGCCTCCGCCGAACAGGCTATTCATATTGAGGTAGACGGCGACAGTACGCCCAAGCGGTTGATCGTCAAAGACTCTGGCATTGGCATGACGCGAGATGAATTGGTGCAAAATCTGGGCACAATTGCCCAGTCGGGCGCGCGGGAGTTCTTGCAGAATGTCAAGAGCCGCAATGGGGATACGTCCCAGTTGTCTGACGTGATTGGTCAGTTTGGCGTTGGCTTTTACTCCGTTTTCATGGTTGCCGACGAGGTGCGGGTGGTGTCGCGCAGCTACCAGCCAGATGCGGCGGCGTCGGCCTGGGTATCGCAGGGGGGGGAGGATTTTGAAGTGATGCCGGCATCCAAAACCGACCGCGGCACCGAAATCCACATCACCCTCAAAACGGATGCTGCCGAATTTGCCGACCCCTGGACATTGAAGCAAATTGTCAAAAAGCACTCCGACTTCGTCAGCTACCCCATTTTCGTGGCTGGCGAACAGGCTAATCAACGGGAATCTCTCTGGCGCAAAAACCCCAGCGCTGTACCGCAGGAGGAATACGACAAGTTTTACCAGCAATTTGCCCTCGATTTTGCCGATCCGCTGGTGACCGTGCACCTTACTGCTGATGCTCCCGTCAATGTGCGCGCCCTCCTCTTTATCCCCGCCCAACGCGAGCGCCACGTCTTTTCTTTGCGCAAAGAGCCAGGCGTCAAGCTCTATTCTCGCAACATCCTCATCCAGGAATATTGCACCGACTTGCTGCCCAAGTGGCTGGATTTTGTGGATGGCGTGGTGGACTCTGAAGACCTGCCCTTGAATGTCAGCCGCGAAACGGTGCAGAACAACCGGCTCATGCTGCACCTGGGGAAAACCCTGCGCAGCCGTATCTTGCGCGAACTGCGCCACCTGGCCAATAAAAGTAATGAGAAGTACGAAACGTTCTGGCAGGAGTATGGCCGCGTGCTGAAAGAGGGGCTGGCGCTTGACCCGGAAGCAAAAGAAGACCTGGTTCCTTTCCTGCGCTTTCATTCCTCTAAATCTGACCAACGCCTGACGTCTCTGGATGCTTACGTCGAGGCGATGCCTGAGACTCAGGCCGAGATTTACTACGTGATGGGCGACAGCCGCGCTTCCGTGGCCCGCAGTCCCCATCTGGACCCGTTCAAGGCCCGCGATCTGGAGGTGTTGTACTGGGTTGATCCGCTGGATGCCTTCCTGTCCCCCATATTAACGGAGTATAAAGGTAAGAAGCTAAAGAATGTGGATGACGCGGGTCTGGAGCTGCCGGAAATGCCGGCAGAAACGGATGAAGAGACCCCTGCGCCCTCCCTGGCTGAAGCAGATTTCAACCGTTTTGTGGGCCGCTGTGTTACCGCTTTAGGGAACCGTGTGATCGAAGTGCGCCCATCCAAACTGCTTAAGGACAGCCCGGTGCGTCTGGTTTCGCCGGAAGATGCGCCTGACCGTGAGATGCAGCGCATCCGGCGCTTCACGGACAAGAATTACGAGGTCCCGCGGCGTATTCTAGAAGTAAACCGCCAGCATCCCATCGTCGTCAATCTGGCTCACCTGGTCACCGAGAGTCCTGACGCTGAAATTATCAATCTGACGATTGAACAACTGTATGAAAGCGCCCTGGTGCAGGAAGGGCTTCATCCCAACCCGGTGGATATGCTGCCTCGTATTCAAAAGTTGCTGGAACTGGCCACGGGCACTGCCAACGGGGGTTAAGAACTGGTTTGCCAGAGGGTGCGTTTCAAATGAGTTGACAGGGTAGACGCCTGCAAACGTAGGACAATTTTCCAAATTGTTCTACAAATGGCGTTTAGGCTGTGCCTTTCTCTGATCCAACGGAAATGAAACGCACCCTTTGCCAGGTCAACTGCCGGACTGATCCGACCGGGTTCATTCGCCAGCGCCCTGACTCAATGCCGTTTCCAGTAAAGAGCGCCCCACTTCCTGCGCCACGCTCACGTTTTGGCTGCCTTCAACAATCACGACTATGGCTAATTGCGGATCATTGGCTGGCGACAGACCCAGATACCAGCTATTGGTGCTGCCGCCTGGGCCGGAGAGAGCCAGCACCGCGTGCTCAATGATATCTTCATGGCGCGGCAGCGCAGCCAAAATTGCCGCGGCAACGTGCTCGGGAACCGCTTGCCGCGGCTCACTCAATTTGGTGTAGGTTTGCCAAAGGGGATTGGCCGCGCTCGTGTCCACCGTGATGGCCGCTACCAGCCGTGGCTGGTTCAGTAGGCCCCTGTTGCCCAATGCCATCCAGGCTACGCCCAACTGTAATGGCGTCACCGTCAAATTTTCCTGCCCCAAAATCGCCAGGCTCATATTCTGCGGCGGGGTGGATGCCGGCGTTTCCACGGCCAGTGGCAATTCTGGGGCGCTGGTCAGGCCAAAGTCAACAAAAATTTGTTGCAAGTCCGCCGTCTGTAGCACATTCAACACCGTTGACATGGGGGCAGGGCAGGCGTAGCGCAGCGCATCCGCCAGTCGCATAATCTCTTCCGGTTGGCCGATACAGGTCAACACACTGTCTAATACCTCTACCGGGGCGTCCCCGTCCGTCACCCTGTTGTCCAGACTCAAACGGCCCGTGGCCACTGCGCCGGCCAGGATGAAGGGCTGCAATGCCAGCCCAGGCTGGTACTGACCCTGGGTGGCCCGGTTCAACAACGGCGCATTTTCGTCGGCTGTCAGATTCTCAAATTGGTCGTCCAGTTGATTGGGATCATAGGTGGGATGGCTGACCATGACGCGGATAGCGGAATCTGACAGGGTGAACAGCAGCACTGCCCCGCGCCGCTCGCCCAGAATCTCTCCTGCTGTTTGTTGCCAGGCCGCGTCTAATGTCAACCGTACATCCTGGCCCACCTGGGGCGCATGTAGCATGCTGCGCTGCAAATTGGTGCGCCAGTCATCCGTTTCGCCGCGCAAAACAGCGTCCAGGGCCTCTTCGATGCCGGCGGTCCCGTGCCGTAAGCTGTAGTATCCCACAGCCGGGCCGGCATCAGCGTAAGGATAATACCGTTCCAGTTGGTCCGGCGCGCCCGTCGTTTCGGCCAGGATTCGATCGTGGCTGTCCAGAATGCGGCCGCGGCGAATACGCAGTTCGGCTTCCACCAGGCGGGGGTTGTCGCTGCGGCTGAGGAGCGCCTGCGCCCGCACGCTGCTCCAATACACCAGCGCCAGGCTGATGCCGGCAAACGCCAGCAGTATGCCCAGGTTCAGGCGGCTTAGTCGCTGTCGTTGTGCTTTCATGAGCTATGCGCTTTCATGAGTGGCGCACCGGCGCAGCGCGCTGATCCCGCTCTGCCGACAAAAATAGGAGCAGGCCAACCATCATGCTGCTGACCAGCAAAGAGCTGCCGCCGTAACTGACAAATGGCAGCGTCACGCCGGTGAGTGGCAGTAGTTTGGTCACGCCGGCCATGATCAGGAAAGCCTGTATGCCGAACAGCAGGGAAATACCTACGCTCAAATAGAAATGAAACGGCCGCCGCGCCTGCATGGCAATGTGGACGCCGCGGTGAACCAGCAGCAGAAAACAGGCCACTGTGCTCAGGCTGCCTATCAGTCCCCACTCTTCGCCAATGGCCGCAAAAGCAAAATCGGAATGGACGACGGGGATGTAGGTGGGAAACCCTTGACCGACGCCCGTGCCCGTTATGCCGCCAG
>CAZDSN010000316.1:0-5434 GCA_964507675.1 uncultured Ardenticatenaceae bacterium
ACCTGGTGGTGGGCTTCGTTGTATAGTTAGCCGATTCACCAACCAATTCGACCAGGCGCGTATAGATGCTGCTTATCCCTGATACTTTCACCGCATTGTTTGCCCTGCCGGCAAGATGTCCTGGGTGCGGAAGATGGATGGGGGGGCGAAGGAACCGGAACCGCAGGGGTTGTAGGCCTGTACGGACCAGTAATAAATCGAAGACGGGGCCAGGGGCATGGAAAACATGTAGCGGGTTTTGGCGGTTATGGCGTAACGCAGGTCATCGCCGGTCTGGTTGTTCACAATGAGCAGATAGGCGTCGCCCGGGTTTGTGGCGTTCCATTGGAAGGTGGGCGTCAGGGGAATATGCAGGTCGCCGTGAGCCGGGGAGAGCAATGCGGCATTGCCCGGATTGGCGTCATACACTTTTAGCTCAATGGATGCAGCGCTGGAATCCGCATCGGGACCTGTGCCAACGATGTTCACGCGGAACACGCCGGGCCTGTCGCCGCCGCCCAGGGTGACCGCCGATTTCCCTGGTACGGGAACCGGATTGACACTGCCGAAGCGAACAAAACCAGGCACGTTGGTAATGCTCAAGAAGACAGGGGCGTTATAGTTGTTAAGCGGATTGACGTGGATTTGGAAGTGCGCGGAACCGGAGGGGACAACCGTGTCCCACATGTTCGTATCTATCTGTCCACTGCTGCCTGTTATACTGGAGATACAGACGGGGGCCGCCGCCGGCAATACATTCAGGATGAAACCTGGCTGCCCATCCACAAGGGACCGATAACAATCCAACCGGCCATAGCCGTAATCGTAGTCGGGGATAGACATGCCCAGATCAACAGCGTAGTTGCGCAGCCGATCTTCGGCTGTCTCCAGGCTGAGAAAGGAAAGGGCGGATTTCAGCAGGGCATAGCAGCCGGCCACATGGGCGCTGGCCACAGAAGAGCCGCTGAAATAATCATAACCGCCGCCATTGATAGAGGAGCGGACAGCAACGCCGGGCGCAACCACGTCGGGTTTGATCTCATTGGTCAGGGGAGATGGGCCGCGACTGCTAAAAGGGGCGATCCCATCATTGATGTCCGTAGCGCCCACGGCGAAGCTGGGGGCGTAGCCGGCAGGCGCGCCAATGGTGCCCGCTTCTGGCCCGGAAATGCCGGCAGAAAAAGCGGGAAAAATGCCGGCAGCGCGCAAGTTTTGAACGGCGGTTAACCAGACGCCGCTGTTCGCTTCCGAGCTAACCCAGGAGTTACTGACCACGTGGGGGCGCTTGTCGGGCTGGCAATCAGAGCTGCCTGGCTCGCTGGACAATGGGCAAGGGGCAATGATCCAGGCCAGCGCTTGCAGCAGGATAGGAGTGGGGCACAAAGTGGTTTCAGCACATGCTTTGACGGCTATCCATTTGGCTCCCGGGGCCATGCCAATCTGGTTCCCCTCACCGCCGTCTCCAACCATGACGCCCATAACGTGCGTGCCGTGGTTATCGTTGTCGCAAGGGACGCCAAACGGGATAACGCAGACCTTCGCCGGATCGTACCAGTTATAATCATGGTCAAAGAGGCCGCCGCCCAGATTGCCACGATACTGGTTGACCAGGGCCGGATGATCGTAGTCAACGCCTGTATCAATATTGGCGACGACTATTCCCTGGCCCAGTGTGCCAAATTCTGCCCAAACCTGGGGCGCATTCACCTTTTGGATGTTCCATTCAATGGATGTGTCGGCGGGAGGAGAGACCATGCCGGCAATAGCGAAAGTGGGAGTAGTTTCCACGCGGGCCACGTCATCGTGGGTGGACAGCAAGTCAAAGGCGGCCACATTGGAATTTACCAGGATGGCATTCACAATGAAAAAGGATTGGAAGCGCTGCACATTGCCGGCAGTTTGCTGCTGCTGCAATAGGTCCAATAAGCTGGCCTGCGTCGTGCGAGCTGTGGCGCGTAGGGCGTCATAAACGAAACGCCCGCGCGCAGTCCAATCCCTTATGGCATAAGCGGCGCTTAAGTCTGCCTGTTCTTTAAGGTAAAGCAAGTATTCCCCGCGCCCTTCATTCAGGAGATGTTGGCGCAATCCAGGCGCAACTTTGTTGGCTGGATTGGCCTGCGCCGGATGCGCGTCTCCGGCTAACAAAATTAAGCCCGATAAAATGAAACCGATAATTATTGAAGTGCGGATGAGAATAAACCGCAGCTTCGCCATGATTGCGCCTCCTTTTTTTCTTTTCAGGCTGCCGGCAGATCATCCAGCCATTTCTTGACCTCAGGGGCGTTTCTATGTTCTAAGGGAGCCAGGATGGCCAGGCTTTCTTGCCCCCGCTGCCGGGCTTCGCCGACGCTGCCGTGAGCCAGAGCCGTCTGCGCCAAGCCATACAAAGCCAGGGCGGCCAGGTCTTGCAAACCAGCCTCTCGCGCCACGGCCAGCGCCTCTGTGAAAATACCTTCTGCCGGGAAGGCGAGACGCTGCCGGAGATGGAGTTTGCCCCACTCAATCAGCGTCATGCTGATCAGCCAGCGATGGCCTAACGCCCGCGCCAGGGCTAACGCCTCTTCAAAATAGGTTTTGGCCAGCGCGTAAGCCCCGCGATACGTCTCCACTGTGCCCAGGTTTTCCAACAGGGCGCAAATTCTTTCCCGGTGGCCCAGTTTTCGCGCCAGCGCCAGACCTTCCTGAAAATGAGTTTCAGCCAGTTCGTATTTTTCTTGATTAACGGCTACGGACCCCAGGTTTTGCATGAGCAGGCAAATCACTTCGCGATAGCCTGCGGCCTGCGCCATGACCAATGCTTCCTGATAAGCCGCTTCTGCCTCTGCGTACTCCCCCCGATAAGCCGCCAGTACGCCCATATTCATGAGCAGCAAACTGACCCTTTCCGGCTGCCCGCTATCTCGCGCCAGGGGCAGCGCTTCCTGATAGTATGCTTCTGCCTCTTTGTACCTCCCCTGATGCGTGGCCACTGCGCCTAAATTAACCAACAAGGCGCTGATTTTTTCAGCCTGTCCCTGCAAACGAGCGAAGATCAGCCCTTGTTGAAAGTGTGCTTCTGCCTGTCCATATTCGCCGCGACGGGCGGCTACTGTGCCAATGCTGCGCTGCAACAGACTGATTAAGTCGTGAAGCCCCGCCTCTTCCGCCAGTCGCAGGCCCTCCTGCAAGCGCTCTGCTGCCAGCGCGTAGTTTCCGTGTCTATCTGCTATCCGCCCCAGGTAAAGCAGCGTGGTAACCAAAGCGGCCACGTCTGGCAGCAAGCGGGCCTGTTGTTCCGCCCGCTGCAGCCACGTTTCCGCCAGTTCATACAATCCCCTGACATCCCAATAATGGTAGAAAGCATTTGCGCCGCGCACCAGCGCCCTCGACAATCCCTGGTTGGCGGCTATTTCCAGAGCCACGCGCCCGTTTTTTTCTTCCAGGTCGAGCGCCGTATACTCCCTTTCATGCGCGGCCACGTAGCCAACGAAGTAATTGACCATCCGCACCGCGGCGGCGGCATCGGCGAACTGCTCGCGAGCATAGTCGGCGATGGTTTGGTGCAGCGCATATCGTCCCGGTCCCCGGCTTTCTAACAACCCGGCGTCGTTTAGCTTATCCAGCGTCTCGGGCGGCGCGGCCATTACTTCCTGGGCCGCTTTTTCGGAGAATGTGTTGGGTTTGGGCGGAAAAAGGGAGAGGGCGCGCAAAGCCTGCCGCACCGGTTCATCCAGAACCTTCTCGCTGATCTCAATAGAAGCCCACAAGGAAAGGGATGCCCCGGACAGGCTGGACTGCTGCTCCAGCGGAGAAACAGCCTGTTCTAATTGCAGGCGGGATTTCGTTTCTTGCAGGCGTTCCAGGGCGGCGCGCAAGCGGCGCGGCTGTTGGGTCAGAGACTCCTTTTGCAGATAACGACCCATCAGAGTCAGCGCCAGGGGCAGGCCGCCGGCAGCCCGCACCAGCGCCTGCGCGGCTTCCGGTTCGTTGGCGACCATGTCTGGGATAAAGCTGGCCAGCAGCGCCAGACTGTCTGCTGCGCTTAACTCTTGCACCACCCGGGCGTGTTCGGCGGCAAAATCTCGGGCTATCTCCTGCGAGCGCGTCGTGAGCAGATGGGCACAGTGAGCGCCGCCTATTTTGAATGTCAACGCTGCGGCTGCCTGCCAGGCGTCGTCTACCACCAGCAGCATCCGCCGCGGGCCAATCTCCCGATGAACGGCCAGGGCGCGTTCTTTGATGCCCGTCAGCCGCGCCATTTCGCTCTCGTGCATACCCAGGGCTTTGCCCCAGGCGCCCAGCAGCGCCAGCACATCCGGCTCCTGCCCTAAGCCTGCCCACAGCACCCCATCGCGGAAGTGGGCTATCACTTCTGGGTCGTGCGCCAGTTCAATGGCCAGGGCTGTTTTGCCAACGCCGGGCAGCCCATTCAGGGCGGAGATGGCCACTGTTTTGCCGGCCATAAGCTGCCGCTTGAGCTGATGCAGCAGCTCATCACGACCCACTAATTGATAGGATGGGCGGGGGGGAATCGTAAATGGAATCTCTCCTGAGCCGGGAGTGGAACGAACTGTGTCCAGGATTGGCCAATCGTTGGCCGCGGCGATAAACCGCAGCGCGGGCAGTGTGGGCAGCCCGGCGGCTGCCAGCAAGTGGTTTGTTTCCCATTCTTCCAGGTTCAGCACGGCGGCTATGGCCGCCAACTGCCGCCACTCTTGTACCGATTTGGACGTGCCTTCGCGCCAGTTGCGTATGGTTGACCGGTTCAGCAAATTCCATCCTGCCAGCGTGTTGACCAGGTTGGCCAGACGGGCGTCGCCCATGCCGGCACGTTCCATATATTCGCCTAAAAGATCGGCCAGCGATTTTTCTTCAGCCATATTTTCCCTTGTCCAACCTGGTGCATAGTTGGTGCAGAACTGTACTTTCTGGGGCTGCTTATCTCTTTTATAGTAAAGCTAACTAACCGGTCAGAGTGCACATGAATTGTCAGATTGTTGGAAGCGCTTCAAGGAGTCTTTTCGCCTGAAAAATGGTGGAAGGGTTACTTCAAGGAACAAACGAATAGTTAGCGGCTCTTGAGCATCTTATGAGGGGGCCAGCAACTGGCTCCGGCGCGCCGTACTCAGGGCTTCCAGGCATAACAGGAGGCTCGTGATGTTCAAGTCTATTTCCGTCAAGTTTGCCCGCTTTATTTTGACTGTGAGCTTGCTTGCTCTGTTGTTGGGTAAGCCAGCGCTGCCGCCTGCTTACGTTGATTGTGTACCGGTGGATGCCGGCAACTGCCCGACCAGCCTACGAGTTGCCTGAATGTGGCGCGATGGGATTGGTAGGGGCGGCAGCAATGAGGAGGCTTATGGCGACTGCTCACTCAACTGCCGGGAACGGTGAGCGTCTGTATCTGCCATAGAAGCTGCTGGCTGGCGGTCGCGCTACGCAGCGACCGCCAGCCATTTTCAGGCGCCAATCTTTTCTT
>CAZDSN010000317.1:0-5429 GCA_964507675.1 uncultured Ardenticatenaceae bacterium
CCTGACTGCCTTCGTTGACCACATCGAATCGGGATATGGTGGTGTTGCCGCTGTTGTTGGTGTAGTTGACGTAGAAATACCCGTTATTCGCGTAGTCAGGGTGGAAGGCCAGACCTAACAGACCCTGTTCGCTGCCGCTAGAACCAACCAGGGCGTCAATATCCAGGAATGGCGCCGGTAGCAAATTGCCGTTTTCGTCAATGATGCGAATACGTCCACCTTTTTCTACCACAAACAGCCGTCCATCGCCGGCGTGGGCAATGTTGACCGGTTCGTTCAGGCCGGATACATAGGGCACCAGGCTCAGGCTCAATGGGCCGTCATTGGCTCCTTCTTCGCTAACAAACCAGTTCAGATCTTCCTGACCGTTGTTGCTGATGGTGAAGTTTTCTGTGATGCTGTCGCCAGAGGGCAGGGTGGCGGACAGAGAAGTCGGATCAACGGCAATATCCGCTGCTGGCTGCTGCCCAATCGGGACGAACATGGGGCCGCCGAAACAAGGATAGGTTTCGGGATGTGGTTCGCCTGTAATTGTCCAGCAGTAGTAGCCATCCCCGTCATTGTTAAACGGGTCGGTGACAAACTGTGGTACGTACCAGACGACGATGTTTTCATTGACAATGGCTTCATTGTTCAGGTAAATGTGTGGCCCTTGCTGGTAATTGTCATTGCAGCAGGAGCCGATGATACCCAGGTCGGTATCCCCTTCGGATGGATGATGCTGTGAGACATAGATGAAAGCATCATCGCCACGTCCACCATCGCCAAAATTATTTTCCTGGCCGGGTTCCATATAGTAACCGGCGCCGGATTGATCCATGACACGCCACTTATACCCTTCGGGTGTATACGGAGCGGCCTGGGACCACCAGTTTTCCACGGATTGATCCCACCAGCCGGTGCCATCCCAAACGGCAAACGTATTATTGCTGTCGCCGGCAACGGCTAGGTCAATTCGGATCAACGGACGATAGATGGCGTTGTCACCGCACCCCTTGCCGTAGGCCCCGCCCACGACTCGGAAGCGTCCGTCTGTGTAGAATTGGAAGTGCTGATCATACCGGTAATTACAGTAATTGCCCCAACTGAACATGCGGAAATCCTGCACGACCTCGAAACCAATGGGGCTACCGAACTCATCAACCAGGTCTAAAACCTGGGTGTCGCCGTATGGGTTGATGTGGAAACCACCGCCGCCGCCGCCGCAGCCAGTGTAATCCGTGTAGCCGGATGCGCCATAATCGGCGTGCCATTCAATGGCTTTGGCGCTGGTCATGACGGTCACGCCGTTGTAGCTCACGTTGTAAATGCGCAGGGCGTCGGTTCCGGTCACTTCATAATTCATAAGCCACCCATCCCGGTTAACGCTGCCCGGCGCGGGACAACCTTCTGGTTCAAAGGACATGGAGTTGTTGGGCGGGTTGGGTTCCATGCGAGTGAAATTGAGACCAGCCAGTTTCTCATCGGTCAGGTCTACAATGGCCCACAAGATACGATCTTCCAACTCAAAGGTAGGCCCGACGCACAGGTGACCCGTATCACACGCCGTGCCCACCAACCCTGACTCCACGGGAGCCATGTCTGCCTGGGTGGGGCGGAAGCCAAGGGCATCAATGACTTCCTGGCTGTTGATGGCGATTTCCAGGGCCAGGTCAGCCAGGCGCTTGTTCAGGCCGGGATGGACACCTGGTTGGTAGAAGACGTCGAGCACTTCTTCGGCGGTAATGTTGACGATGGCGGTGACGGAGGCGTTTTCGTTGAAGATGTAAATCTCAACTTGCCGGCACTCCGCCGTGCCACAGGCGCTGCTGGAAGCCGGGTAATGGTCGCCCACAGCGCGCACGCCAAACACTTCAGCCCGCTTGCCCGCTGTATAATCTAACACGCGCGCATCGGACAGCGCCAATTCTTGCGCCAACTGCTGCTCAGCCGTCAGTTCGCTGACGAGTGGCGTGGCTGATGATTTGCCGCGTACGACTCCAGTGGGCTGCAGCAGATAATTCGCCAACAGCGCCAATGGAATCACGACAATCAGTCCAATTAAGACCAGCTTTAACGAAAAACCTTTCTTCATTATTTTACCTCTCAGATATATTGAAAATGCTGGTTAATCTACTTCATAGGCGCCGGTCGTTCAGCCAATGCGCCTGGAACTGATGGGCAGTGCATGGACAAAACAGATGGGTTTCTGTTTTGTATTGCCTCAAACAGGGGATTACACTTTACATTGTAACCAGTGTGAAGAAAAACGACAAAAGGTATCAGACAGAGACCCGGGCAGCTACAAAGGCGTCAATTAAGGAGCGGGCAATACTGATTGTTGGAGGAACCAGGGGCAGATTGGCGGTTGTGTACCAACCGGCGTCGGCGATCTCCGCTTCCTCCAGGGTAATTTCTCCGCCGGCGTAAGTGGCTGTAAAAGCCAGCATCAGTGAATCGGGAAAGGGCCAGGGCTGGCTGCCAAAATAACGAATGTTATCTACGTCAATGCCCACTTCTTCCTTGACTTCTCGCCGCACCGTTTCCTCCAACGTCTCGCCTGGCTCCACAAACCCGGCCAGGACGCTGTAAAAACCAGGCGGGTGGCGGTGGGCCCGCGCCAGCAGCAGTGTATCATCTCTGGTCACAGCCACAATAATGGCCGGTGAAATACGGGGGTAAGTGGTCAGGTCGCAAACAGGGCATAGTTTGGCCCGTTCCGTGGGCTTGGGCTGTGTGGGCTGGCCACAGCGGCCGCAAAACTGCGTATTCCGCTCCCACGCCGCCAACTGTACCGCCCGCACGGCCACGCGGAACAGATCGGGGTCCAGGT
The DNA here is from genome assembly GCA_964507675.1 of uncultured Ardenticatenaceae bacterium. Classification (GTDB taxonomy): domain Bacteria; phylum Chloroflexota; class Anaerolineae; order Promineifilales; family Promineifilaceae; genus JAGVTM01. The sequence continues at coordinate 2,813 of CAZDSN010000317.1, forward strand.
GATCAAACAAACGGCGCAGCCCCAGGAAGCGCCAGCCCGCGGGTAGTTCTACATCTGGCGGGGCGTCGGCGCACAGGCAGTGAGTGTCTCCCAGGCGCCCCAGGTATTGCACGTGCTGCGGCGTTAAACTCAGCGCGCCCAGGTCTGCGGCTGCCGGCACGCTGAACAGGGGGCCGGCAGTTTGCACTAACAAGTGACTGTCCTGAAATACGAACCACAAGGCGGGTTCAGCCAATTCCGGCGGAGCAGTGGCTATGGAAACGAAAAGCTGGTTCATAAACTACGGTTATGGGTAAGGGCTGGGTGAGGGCGGCGCGGGATAGCCGCCAGGGGTAAACGTTGGCGCTGGCGGCCCTGATGTGGCCGTAGCGAATGGATTGGGAGTGATGGTGATGGATGGTGGACTGGGCGTCACGGAAGGTGTAAGGCTGGGCGTGGGCGTCCCAGACGGCCCTGCTGTTGCCGTGGGCGAAGCTGTCACTGCCCGGGTGATGGTGGGGGACGGGGTGGGGGATGACGTCGGCGTGGCGCTGGCGCGGTGATCTGGCGTGGGCAACCGCGCTGGCGTTGCGCTGGTCGCCAGGGTCGCCGTGGGCGTCGGCAGGGTTAACGTGGCAGGCAGCGTCACCGATAGGGTGGGCGTAGACAGGGTTTCTGGCGGCCCAAGGAGGCCGCCGCCTGGTTCTACTTCTGCTATTTGACCAGCGCCCCGCAAGGGATTAGGTTCAACTATCCACTGCGCTTCCAGATACCAACTGTTGCCGGCAGGCGGCTCCTTACCGCATCCCAACGGGCCCGAATACAGCCGCCAGATGCCGTCCACGGTGATTTCGGCGTTACGGGGAATGAGCGGCAGGATGCCTTCCAGCCCGGCGACATCCAGCCTCAGCTCATCGGCCACCAGCGCCCAGGTAGTCTGCGGGCCGTGATTGGGCGCGCACGGGGGCAGCGGCAGCCGCGTATAGGCGCCGCGCACGCGAATCAAGCTGTCCTGGTATAACTGGGGGGCCTGGTTGAGTTCCGTGAAGGAGATTTCCAGGGGAGCGGCAGCCATGACGGGCTGCGCTGGCGGCAGCGGCGGCAGTGGGCCGAACTGGCCCCGGCTCTGATTGGCGCGGGCGCAGGCTGGCAGCAGCAGCAACAGCAGCAGCCACAAGGGGGAGGGACGAAAAGTTAGCCCGATGCGCATAGGGGCGTATTTTACCGTGCTTTAACGCATTGGCGTAGCCGGGGTGTGTCTGTTAAGGCGGCGTTCACAATTTGCTCACACCTCCCTTCCCCATTATACTTGCCTCAGTTATTCTTCGTAAATGTAGGGCGGTTTTCCCCAATCGCCCACCCGATTTTGGAAAATCGGGCTACACCGGCAAAATCAAACTCCAAACAGACAATTGACTCGCTCTTCTCACGGCTTCGTTCAACAGGATTCATATGGCGGCTTACTAGCCGGTTCTGGCCGACGCCTTTTGACTGCGCTGCATGAATCCTTAATCCATTGGGCGGTCGCGGTGATAACAACACAAGAGCTGAATCTGGAGTCAGGAGAAAGTTAGATGGAGATCGTTCTACAGACAGAAGCGCCGCCGCTACGTCGAGACAGTTCTGGCGCCTTGCGCGTGGGTAATTCCCGTGTCTTGCTGGAGTTGGTGATTCGCGCCTTTGAAGATGGCGCAACACCAGAGACTATTGCTCAACAGTATCCAACGACGACACTCGCTGATATTTATGGCGTCATCGCCTACTATCTGCGTCACCGCAATGAAGTAGATGCCTATCTGGCAGAGCGTGAGCAACAGGCAGAAGAAGTGCGTAGGCGGATCGAGCGCCGGCAAGGGGATATGACAGAAGTACGTAGCCGGTTGCTGGCGCGCAAGAGAGCAATGGCATCTTGAGCTATGCTGCGTCTGCTGACAGATGAGAACTTCAACGGCTACATCGTGCGGGGGCTGCAACGTCGTCGCCCGGCCCTGGAATTGGTGCGCGTTCAGGACGTGGGGCTGGGAGAGGCGGACGATCCAGCGATTTTGGAATGGACTGCTGTACATGACTACATTCTGCTGACGCATGATCGGGCCACTGTGCCGGATTTTGCTAATAAACGAGTAGCAGCCGAACAGCGAATGCCTGGTGTCTTTGTGGTGAATGACCGACTTGCCTTTCGGCAGGCAAGCGACGAGACCCTCTTTCTGGATGAATGCAGCGAGCAAGACGAATGGAATCAGTTGGTCGTCTACCTGCCGCTGTAAATGATATGAATACTACCACCCCATATCCCGTGCAGCCGACCGGGGGCGATCGCGCTTCGTACATAAAGGTGACGGGCATCCCCGGCGGCTGACGGTGGGCATTCGGTCGGACGCTGACGCCGCCGACCGAACGCCGCGCTCCCTCCGGCGCAGGCGAGTGGCTACCGCCGCTGAACTACACCTGCACCCAACCCCGCCCTATCGGGACGGGGCAAGGTGAGCGCAGCGTTAGGAGAGCAAGTCTCAAGGATTGACAACCGTCACGTGACAGATTACAATTAGCATATGATTAAGTCATTTGCGGATCGACGCACCCAGGAATTGTATGCTACAGGCAAAGCCAAAAGATTCCCGCCAGATGTCGCAAAACG
>CAZDSN010000318.1:0-5382 GCA_964507675.1 uncultured Ardenticatenaceae bacterium
AACGTGATAATACCGCTGCAAAAAATCCAGAAGGCCGGCGAAGTTGGCCGGCGTGGCGCTGATGTTAGCGCGATACGTGATAAAAGGAGGCTGGTCGGGGTCGGCGATGCGGTGATAAGCCAGCACTGTCAGGCAGCGCGGTCCCCAGATACGTTGCACCCAATGCCATCTGTCTACATTTGCCAGCCCTTTTTCTACGACACGCAACATGACGGGTTTTGCTCAAGCTCGTCCGAGCTCTAATAAGCCCCGTGCCCTTTAAACACGCTGCCTATAGTACGCCACAGAATGACCAGATCAAACCACAGGCTTTGCTTTGCGATATATTCCAGATCCAACTGGACGCGCTCGTCAAATTCCAGCTCGCTGCGGCCCGAAATTTGCCATAACCCCGTTAACCCGGGCGTGGCTTCCAGCCGCCGCATCTGCCAGACCTCGTAGGTGTCGGCCTTAAAAGAAGTGGGACGGGGGCCAACCAGACTCATGTCTCCCCGGAGTACATTAAAGATTTGCGGGAGTTCGTCCAGGCTGGTACGCCGCAGGAATTTGCCGGCGCGGGTGATGCGCGGGTCATTAGAGATTTTGAAGTCGGGCGGCTTCAACTCATTCAGATGCATCAACTGCTGTTTCAGTTCTTCGGCGTTGCGTACCATAGTACGGAACTTGAACATGACGAAGCGGCGGCCATACTGACCTGTGCGCATCTGCATAAAAAAAGGCGCCCCACCATCCTCCAGCCAGATGAGATAAGAAATGATAACGGTCAATATCAAGACAACAGGCAGGAGCAGGAGGCAAACAAACAAATCAAACGCTCTCTTGCGTTGGAGATAGGCGGCTTTGGCCGCGCCGGGTCTGGGCCAGAAAATGGGGCGCGTCTCGCCCAGGCGCGAGGCCCCAACCGCGTGGGCGTGGGCGGGAAAAATGGTAGATATGCTGGTCCCATTTCTGGTGGAGGGTATGGGTTCCCTCAAGGTGATGAACTCGTCTGACTGCCACATAAGGCCTTCTCCTTATACTACAATGATGATGAAGTGCCTGAAGAGATACTCATGGGCGACACGATTACCTGATGAATTGTGTCCAGCCCGGATACATGATTTGGGTGACAGCACATGGCTTACTAATAATGTAGCAAAAAACAGAGCAGCGGCATACGAGACTTTAGTCCCCTTTGCGGGCACCATCTGCTCACAAGCGGGCGCTGCGTTGTTGGTGGACAGGTACGTTTGGGTAGGCTACTTGAACTTGTTTACTTCTTGATTAAGGTCTTCTTGCTTTAACCAGATGCCTTTGACCTTCCCCAAACCCCCTCCCCGCAGTGGGGAGGGGGTTGGCGTGGGGAAGGGAGGTAGTGCAAGTTAAGAATTCTCCCCCAGGGCCGGCACAGCGGGGACTGTGCCGGCATTTAAGGGTTACCTGGGGGGGCGTTGGCTGCGGTGGGCATGGGCCTGGCGCCGCAGCCCTACGCCGCCTGTTAAAGAGATGGCAGCTACGAATAGAAGTAGGCCACCATCTCTATCAGGAGCAGTTTGTTGATTTGGGTACCAGGTCAGCCTACCCTGATCCGGATCAGGTGTCTCCGTTGGTTCTGGAAGTTGGGGCGTGTTCGTCGGCTTGGGCGTATGGGTTGGTTTGGGCGTGTTCGTCGGCCTGGGCGTGTGTGTGGGTATGGGCGTATTGGTTGGCTTGGGCGTGTTAGTTGGCCTGGGCGTGTTAGTTGGCCTGGGCGTGTTAGTTGGCTTGGGCGTATTCTCTGGTCTGGGCGTGTTGGTTGGCCTGGGCGTATTCTCTGGTCTGGGTGTGTTGGTTGGCCTGGGCGTGTTAGTTGACCTGGGCGTATTGGTTGGCTTGGGTGTGTTCGGTGGTTCAGGTTCTTCTGTTGGTACTGATTCTTCCGTTGGTTCCGGTTCTTCCGTGGAGTCTACGGTTGTGGTAGGGGACGGCGTTGGGGTAGGTGTTGTTGGCGTGCTCGTCAGGAGTTGAGGCGTAACGCTGACCGTGGGCGCGCTGGTAACGTCTGGTGTGGATGACAGCGCCGGTGTGCCGCTGCTGGTGGGCGCGGGCAGCGTGGCGGAAGTCGCTGCCGTGTGGGTGGCGGTTGCAGTGCGCTGCCGGGCAGGCGGTTGCGTGGCAGCCGCCTGGCTGGTGGCTGTGGCTAATTCGCTTGCCGCCAACACCGGCGACATCCCTGGCTCTACCTGAGCCGTCTGCCCCGCGCTGACTTCGATCTGGCTGCCCTGGGCGCGTACGGCTACCTGACCCTGACTGACGCGAATCATAGTGGCCCCGTCATCCTTTACTTCCGCGTCGAAAACAGTGCCGCGCACCAGAATCGTGGCTGTAGGCGTGTGAATTTCAAAACGGGACGCTGCCGCACTATCTGTTTGCACTTGATAGTGAATCTGGCCCGTTTGCTGGCGCAGCACAATGATTCGCCCGGCGCCATCATCCGTTGGTTGGGCGATTTCCAGGTTTATTTCGGTGTTGGCCGCCAGGTCGAGGGTGCTGCCATCGAACAGGGGCAAAGTAACCGTTGAGCCAGCCCTGGTGCGCACCTGGTCGCCTGCTTGCAAGATGGTTTCGGCGGATGTGGGCTGCCAGGCAGCGTTGCCGGCATGTTTGATTTCCACCACGCCGGCTTGCTGCGTCACCACGGCAGCCGGCAGATCTGTGGGTAGCGCCGCGGCGGACCGGGGTGCCGGCGGCTGCCCAAAGCGGCGACCGGCGTTCAGGCCAATGCCTGCCCCAATTAAAATCAGCACGACGACGGCGATGAGCGGCAGCCAGACAGGAGCGCGGCGGCGAGAGAAAAATGCGGGGTGAGGGCGGGAGGTAAAAGCCTGGATAACCGTTTGCACCAGTTCCGGCGGAGCTTCCTCCCAATCGTCGCTGGCCATCAACCGGATGGTTTGGCGCAGCCAGGCTGCGTCTGCGGCGCAGCGCGCGCAGCCAGCCAGATGGGTGGCAATACCCTCCGTGCGATCTGCCGAAAGCCGGCCTTCCGTGTAATCGGCTAACGCTTCGAAGGGAATGTGGTCGGTCTCAGGAACATTGGTCATTGACATCTCTCTGCATTAACAGAGAGAAAGGGTGACCTGAAAATACACCAGAAACTGCGCATACCGGGAAAATAGTTCTTATGTACGGGGTATGGTAAGGGGAAGGGGACAGCAGAGATACGCCGGCTGCCGTTCAGGAGAACTATTCAGTCATGAATTGGCGTAGTTTTTCCAGGCAGCGGGCGCGTATAGGACCGATCGAGCCAATGGAAAGATTGAGTTCGGCAGCAATCTGGCTGTAGGTGGGGCGGTTGACGGCATAGTAAAGAAGCTGCAGCAGCTTCCGGCAAAAATCGCCCAGACGGGAAAATGCCTGCCGCAGTGTCTCATGCTGCTGGTAGCGGGTGACGATTTCTTCGGTGGTCATGGCCTCCACCCAGCTATCGGCGGCGATTTCGTCAGGCGGAACAGTCACCGTGCGCGTGTAATCGGCGTCACGGCGCTGTTCCCAGCATTGACGGCGGGCGGTGGTTACCAGCCAGGCGGCTACCCGTTCGGGCTGGCGTAACTGCGCCAGATTTTGCAGCAGGCTCATCCACACGGCCTGGTAAACATCCTCAATTTCTGCCGGCGTCAGCCCATAGCGTGCCGGCACGGTGTACACCAGGCGCGAATATCGCTGCACCAATGCCTGCCACGCTTCTTTATCCCCAGCGCGACAGGCGGCAATCAGTTGTTCGTCTGACAACTGCGCAAAGGACGGCATAAAGGTTTGGTACTAAAGATAGCTCACGCGAATCAGGGTAGGCGTGATGGAGAACCGTTCAGAAACAGAGTTTCTTCGATATGCACGAGAGAATGTGTTCAAAAGAATACGTTATTGTCACCAATGGCCGCGAAAAAATTTGAGCAGGACAGGACGACCGCTTAAGGAAGAGAGCGTGAAGGTTTCGCCGCGGCCATTCAGGGCGGTAAAGTTGAGCGCCGGCTGCTCTGGGCGAACGGTGATGTCTCTGCCTGGAATGTGGCTGCTGAGGGTGGTGTAGAGGAAACGAATGCCGGCAAATAGCGCCACCGCCGCCAACAGAAAGCCAATTACATCTGGCGGGCGGGTGAAAGTAAAGATGGCCACTGCCACGCCTGCCCCCGCCAGCAGTTGGTGCGCCAGCGGTCGCCGCGGCACGCGCAGCGCCTTGATCTTGCGCCCATACCAGATGCGGTTGCCACGGACAAGGATCAATGCCAGCAGTCCCAATAGCAATGTCGTCAGGTTAAACATAGAGGAAAATAGCTGGATAGTTACCAATTGTGCAGCCTGCCGCTAATTCTACCCAAATTCAGCTTTTTGGCATGGTCTATTAGTCTTACTGGATCTCCGCCATTACCTCGCCGCGCATCACGCTCTGGCCCGCCTGCGTGTGCAGCGAGACGACAGTGCCAGACCTGGGGGAACGGATTTCATTTTCCATCTTCATGGCTTCCAGAATGAGCAGGGGCTGTCCCACCTGGACTTCATCCCCCACAGCCACCACGATGCGGGTGACCAGGCCGGGGATGGGGGCCTTGACGCGCCCGTCGCTGCTGGGCGGACGGGTAAAAGTGGCTTCCATGTCGCGCACTTCCAGGCGGTGAATACCCGTGTAGGCGCGAATCCAGCGCAGTTCAGCATCGTAAACGAGTTCATAGGGGCGGTCGTCCACGATGACCCACTCCAGGTCTGCGGTGGGGCGACTGGCGGCAGGAATAGTCACATATACCGTTTCGCCATTGACTATCACCGGGAAGCTCTTTCCATCCGGCGGGATCCATTTCACTTCAACTTCAAAGGTGTGTCCACCAAGGGTGACGGCTAATTTGCTCATCTTGTTTCCTGATTATTCCTGGCTGGGCAGCTGGCGGCTGGCACGATGCCAGCCAGAGCGCAGGCGTTCTGGCTGGGAGGGGGCGAAGGCATGGGCGCGGCGCAGATAAAGCAGGGCGGCGGCCACAGCCAGGTCGCGGAAATGTTCCACGGATGGCGGCCCGTCGCGGAAAGGGTGCGCCAGAAATTCGGTATTGTAATCTCCGCCAATAAATTCAGGCGCGTGCAGGATGCGCTGCACGTACGGGGTATTGGTGGGCTGTCCAATCAGGATGAAATCTTCCAGGGCGCGACGCATCCGGGTCAGACAGTGAGCGCGTTCTTCGCCCCATACGGCCAATTTGGCGATCATGGGATCGTAGGCGGCGGGAATTTCGCAGCCGCTGTAAACGTAGGTGTCCACGCGGACGCCGGGGCCGTCGGGTAGGCGGACGCGGCGCACGGCGCCGGGGCTGGGTAAGAAGTTGTTCCAGGGGTCTTCAGCGCTGATGCGGCAGGCTATGACCCACCCTTTCCAGG
>CAZDSN010000319.1:0-1973 GCA_964507675.1 uncultured Ardenticatenaceae bacterium
GTTCCCACCACGCCCACCAGCGCCTCCATTGTAGCCGCTTTCCAGACACAAGAGGCGTTGAAGCTGCTGCACGGGATGGAAGTGCAGCCTGGGAAAGCCATGCTGATCAATGGGCTGACGAATGACGTGTACACCACCGAATATCCGGTCAAAGAGATGTGCATGAGCCACGCCACCCTGGAGCCGGTGGTGGAACTGCCGCAGGCGCGCGCCGCCGCAACAACGGTTGGCGAACTGCTGCAAATAGCGCAGGCGCAGTTGGGGGCCGGCGCGGTGTTGGAATTGGGGTTTGAATTGGTGACAGGTATGACGTGTTTAGACTGCGGGCAGGAGTCGCCCGTTTTCCAGCGCATGGCGCGTCTGTATGAAGCGGCGGCGGTTTGCCCCCATTGCGGCGGGCGGCGGGAGATGCAGTTAATGCACCGCATCCAGGGCGGTGAGGATTTTCTGGAGCGAACACTGGCAGAACTGGATCTGCCGCCGCTCTCCATTATTCGCGCCCGCAATGGGCGGCAAAGCGTCTACCTGGAACTCACAGGAGATAAAGAGAGTTTTCTGGCTTTTGCGTGACATGGACGGTTTAGCAACTTCCCTCCCCGTTTCACGTATTAGTAGTGGTAAGAACTTTTATGGAATCGTTGTCCCATTCTGGTTTGACCAGTGCAAACGATTCCGCCCCTATTTCGGAGGAAACTAGAAAAATGGCAAGCGTCAAAGTAATCATCTATGACCCGACCGGCTCGAAGAAAACACCCGTTGAACTTCCCGCCGACGTTCCTATGCGCCGCCTGATCCCGGCACTGGTCACCAAGATGGGTCTCCCCACCACCCAGGGCGCCAACCCTATTACCTACCGGCTTGATCACCGGGAATCAGGCAAGCGAATTGGCGAAGAAGAATCCCTGAAGGATGCCGGCGTCAAGGATGATGATATCCTGAGTCTGTTCCCGGAAGTAACTGCTGGTTAAGGGGGAAGGGGGTACAGAGAAATTTGCGCCCTCTGATAGTGGCGGGCAAGATGTCCGCGCTACCCCCTATTGCCGGAATATCTATGGAGGCGCCGGCTCTAACAGGGTTGTCGCCTCTTTTTGGAGCAGGTGATGTCATTTAGCAATGATATTCGTGAGACCCGTTTGCGGAATGATTACAACCGCGTTACTGACTTGATCAAGCGGAGTGAATTCATTCACGTAATGGACACCGATGGCGATCCGCCGGAGCGGTATCGCATTCGTTTTACCTGCCGCGGTGTGGAAAAACTCACCCCCAGCAACCGGCCTGTCTACCGGGAACTGCACGAGGTGACGGTTTATCTGCACGCGGAGTACCCCTTAAAGCAGCCACAATTGAAGTGGCTGACGCCCATTTTTCACCCCAACATCCATCGCACAGGGGCGGTGTGCATTGGCCCCTGGTGGCCGGCTAAGACATTGGATGAGCTGCTGTTGACATTGGGCGAAATGGTGCAGTATAAGAACTTTGACCCCATGGACCCGATGAATTCGCAGGCGGCAGGCTGGGCGCTGCGCAATAAGGGCCTGTTTCCAATTGACGACCGTCCGCTGAAGGGGCAGTCCCTGGACGATCTGATCAAACTGGGCGCAGCAGAGGAAGCGGATGACTTCGGCATCAACATTCTCTAACGAAGCGGAAACGACCGCAGGGGAGTTGCAGGATACCGCGCTGGGGGTGCGTTTGCCGGCAGGCCACCAGCTCGATCAGGCTGCTTTAGATAGTTTGCCGCAGATGATGCCGGCAGCGTTTGCCGGCGACGTTGTGCTGCATGGCGAATTCCCGCTGCAAAAGCAAGTGCGCGTCATTTTGGGGCAGACGGCCATCCAACAAATCCAGACGCACACCATCAGCGACATGGAACGGGAGGTGGGCGGGGCGTTGTTGGGCCGCGTATGCCGGCATCAGGCGCAAACATTTGTGGAAGTGCTGGCGGCTATGCCCGTTCCTTCCAGCGATCA
>CAZDSN010000319.1:2073-5373 GCA_964507675.1 uncultured Ardenticatenaceae bacterium
TATGAATGGTTGGACCAGAAACCAGGCAGCCTGGTGGGCTGGGAAATCACCAATCAATCCTATACCGAAGCCAGTAGCCACGTCATGCTGGCCCATCATGCCGGCCCCGGCCTGCCGCCCATCAGCCCGTGGTGGGGCGTATTTCTGGGCAGCCTGAGCCTCCTCATCAGCCTGGGGCTGCTGTTGGAACGCCTGTTAAGCACGCCGCGCTGACCATCATTGCTCTACCACAACCGCACGGACCACCAACATGATTGAAACAAACGAAACCACTTATCTGGCCGTCATTACGCTATCGCTGCCGTCGCCCGCGGAAACGGCCACCGTCCACATCCTCGTCAAGCCTTCCGATACCATGGAAACCAGCGACGGGCAGATCAAGCGGCTGGGCGACTGCACGCTGGCCGATTTGCAGAGCTACGCGGATGCGCTGGAAGCGGATGTGTGGCAGACGTATCAGGCGATCCGCCTGGAAGATTTAATGGCGCAAACAGACATTTCCGTGGCGGTGCAACTGGCAAACGAAGCAGAGCCATCCGCCGATCTGGCGGCGCTGCTGGATCACGTGCTCATATCCACCACCATGCCCCCAGTCGCCGCGCCCGAAACGCCCCATGAGGAAACAGCAGCGGATGAAAGCGGAGACGCGGGCGCCAGCGAACCGGTTGGGGCAGAACCAGCGCCAGCAGTCGAAGTGGAAGCGGCTATGCCGGCAGAACCGGCCGAGGCGCCGGCAGAACCGGCAAAGGTCGCGTCGCCAGCCGTCGAGATTGCACCCGAAGAGCATGAACCCAACATTACGGTGGCCGAATCGGAGCCAGTGCACGAGGAACGGGAAGCGCGTCCGGGCGCGCCCATCCATCCCATCTTGCCGCCGCACATTCGCATTTTGGGCAGGCGCCGCCCGCTGGGTCACGCAACCTGGACGGCGGTAGATATTTTAATGAATGAACCAGCTTTTCGAGATGCGCAGGCGCACGCTTTGTCAAGTATGGATCGGGAAGTTGCCGGCATGTTGATTGGCCCTCCGCCGGAAAAACAGCCTGATGGCCGCTACCTGGCGCACATCACCGACATTATCATCGCCAGGCACACCCGTATGCACGGGGCCAGCGTCACGTACACGCCGGAAAGCTGGCGCTACATCAATGATAAACTGGCCGAACGGTATCCTGAAGGGGATGCCGTTATTGTCGGCTGGTACCATACCCACCCTGGCTTTGGTATTTTTTTGTCCGGCATGGACCTGTTTATTCACCAAAACTTCTTTACCCAGATATGGCACGTAGCCCTGGTGCTGGACCCTCGGGCGCAGCGCAGCGGCTTCTTCTGCTGGGACCGCCAGAAATCGCGGGTTGATCCCTACGAGTTTCCCTGGCCATCCTGGGCGCGCAACAGTTGGTGAGCGGCGCACTTTATAGCGCGGCCAGGGATGGCCGCGCTGCTGCCTGTTACCTTATCCTATATAGATGGTATAATGTGTCCTTACCTGTTAACCGTCCTACAGGTAGCTTGACCCTTAACTGTCCAAATGAACTGAGATGATCGAGAACGATCCGCTAACCATCTCCAACGAAGATATCGCCCAGGCCAACCAACTGAGCCTGAACTGCCCCATTTGCGCCAGCGCCGTGGAGAAGAACGTGGACGGCCCGACCCTGACTCCCGTCATCTGCCGCAAATGCAGTACGCTCTACCACAAAGCGTGTTGGGAACAAAGCGGCGGCAAGTGCGCCATCCTGGGCTGCGGCCATACGGAATACCGCGTCTATGGCCAGGACTTGGGGCCGGTGATGCGGATCACCTACAACGATTTGCCCAAAGAGCGGCCACGGCCGGCCATGAATGGGTATGAAAAGCGACTCAAAGCCGAAGAACAACGCCGCCAACAGGAGCGGAAACGTTCCTTTTGGGCTGTCTTATTTGAACGACTGCTGCGGGCCATCCGCATTCGCGATTAAGCTCGCCCGCTTCCTGATCTCATGTCTGTTACCCCGATCCCCATTGACCAGGCCTCTCCCTTTTTAGGAGAGGCCTGCGCCTTATGCAAAGAGGAATTTCGCGCCGGGGACGAAATGGTTGTCTGCCCGGAAGATGCCACGCGCCACCATATGGCCTGCTGGCAGGCTAACGGGAATCGCTGCACGGCATATGGCTGCACCGGCGCAGGCCAGGTGACGTCCGGCGTTCTATCGCCGCCGCGCCGCCAACGCACCGCCAGACAGCCGGGCAGCGCCGTTCCCCCTACACGTGGGGCGTCGAAAGTGCGGGTAATGCCGGCAACCAGCTTTTCCTGGGCGCAAAGTTGTCTGGTGTTGGCTATTGCCTTTGCTATTATTCTCTGTTCACTGGGCTGTTTTGGCCTGTGGGCCATTGCCGATTACATTGCCATCAACATCCTGCACTGGCCTTATCGGGATGGCGCATCGGGGCTGTTGCCCTGGTGGCAGCTAACGACTTCCGTCACGGCTGCCTTTCACCTGCTGCGTCTCGTCTGACATTTCTGCCGGGACGTGGCCGCCCCCCTGTCGCCGCTGGCCCGTGGCCGCCGCCCATGGCTGCGGGCCCATGGCCGCTGCACCAATCTCCAATGGAGCGTTCTGATGACCACACCCTTCGACCTTCTTTTAGAAAAAGTTTACGAATTACACGATCTGCAGAAAGTGCAGGCGCTGCTTAGTTGGGATCGGGAAGTGAATATGCCGGCAGGCGGAATCCCGGCCAGAACCCAACAAATGACTACCCTCAACCGCCTGATACATACCATGCAAACGTCGCCCGAAATGGGCGAACTGATCGAAAACGCTGCCGCCAGTCTGAACGGCGCTGACTATGACTCCTTTGCCGCCAGTCTGATCCGTTTTTTGCGCCGCGACTATGAGATCAACACCAGGCTGTCGCCTGAATTCGTGGCCCGCCGTACCCAAATCAGCGCCCAGGCCAACGTCGCCTGGAAAAGCGCCCGCGCCCAAAACGACTTCACTATCTTCCAGCCGTGGCTGGCGCAGGTCGTTGGCCTGGGGCAGGAACTGGCGGAGCTATACGGCTACGAAGAAGAAAAATACGATCCCCTGTTGGATAAATTTGAACAAGATGCGCGTACTGCCGACGTTCGCGCCGTCTTTAACGCCGTCAAGGCAGCCACTGTGCCTCTGCTGCGTGCCATTCAAGAACGGGGCCAGCCCGTAGACAGCCGCATCTTGCACCAGCCCTACGACGTAGTGCAGCAGCAGGCATTTGCCCGCTACATTGCCGCCGCCGTGGGATATGACTTCCATCGTGGTCATCTGGGTACGGCCA
>CAZDSN010000320.1:0-5372 GCA_964507675.1 uncultured Ardenticatenaceae bacterium
GAGGTAGGACTGTATGGTTCAAAACAATTCTTCTATACCCGCAACACTGCTTGAACTGGCGCGCGCCCGCGCGCAGCATTACCCCCAGAAGCGCTTGTACACGTTTCTGGAGGACGGCGAGAGCCAGGAAAGGCACATGACCTACGCCGACCTGGATGAGCAGGCGCGCACCATAGCCGCCTGGCTGCAAGGCATGGGCATGGCGGGCAAGTGCGCCCTGCTGCTCTATCCGCCACAGTTGGAATACATTACCGCCTGGTTTGGCTGCATTTATGCCGGCATCATCGCCGTTCCCGCCTATCCCCCCCAATCCCCCCGCCTGCTGCCCCGCCTGCAAGCCATTATTGCTGACGCCAACATCGAACTCATTCTGACCACTTCTCCCGTCAAAATGCTGGCGGATATGTGGATCAACCAGCACCCCGACTGGCAGGACATTCCCTGGTTTACCACCGACAACATCCCTGCCGGCATCTCCGCCAACGACTGGCAGGAACCAGCCATCAACGGCGACGCTATCGCCTTTCTACAATATACCTCCGGCTCCACCTCTACCCCCAAAGGCGTGGTCCTCAGCCACGCCAACCTGCTGCACAACCTCGAACACGTCCGTCGCTCCTTCGAGCAGAACGAAGATACGTTGTCCGTTATCTGGCTGCCCCCCTATCACGACATGGGGCTGATTGGCGGCATTCTGCAGCCATTTTACGCTAATTATCTGGCCGTCCTCATGTCCCCCCTCGACTTCTTGCAGCGCCCCTTCCGTTGGGTGCAGGCTGTTTCTCGTTATCAGGCGACCACCAGCGGCGGCCCCAACTTTGCCTACGACCTGTGCGCCCGCAAAGTGACCCCCGAACAGGTCTCCACCCTCGATCTCAGCCATTGGCGGGTGGCCTTCAATGGCGCCGAACCGGTACGCGCCGACACCCACCGCCGCTTTGTCGAAACCTTTGCCCCTGCTGGCTTCAATCCCCAAGCTTTTTTCCCTTGCTATGGTCTGGCGGAAGCCACGCTGCTTGTCTCTGGTGGCAGCGTCGCCGCCCCCCCTGTTGTCGCCTCCTTTGACGCCGCCGCGCTGCAGCAGCGCCGCGTGGCCCCGAGCGCGAACGGCAGCAATGGTTACCTGCTGGTGGGCAGTGGGCGCACCCTGGCCGACCAACAGATCGCCATTGTCAGCCCCGAGACAGGGCGACTTTGCCCTCCTGACCAGATTGGGGAGATATGGGTCGCTGGTCCCAGCGTGGCTAATGGCTATTGGAACCAGCCACAGCATACCGCCGAGACCTTCCGCGCTTTTCTGGCGGACACCGGCGAAGGCCCCTTCTTGCGCACCGGCGACCTGGGTTTTTTGCACGATGGCGAACTATTTGTCACCGGGCGTATGAAGGACTTGATCATTGTGCGCGGGCGTAACCATTACCCGCAAGACATTGAGCGTACGGTAGAGCACAGCCACCCCGCCCTGCGCCCTGGCTGCAGCGCCGCGTTTGCCGTTGACCATGATGGCGAGGAGCAGGTTGTGGTGGTGCAGGAGGTAAATCTTAAGGAAGGGCCAGACATTCCCACGTTGGTGCAAACCATCCGTCAAGCCGTGACGGCAGAGCATGAACTGCAACTACACGCCGTCGTCCTGCTAGAGCCGCGCACCATTCCCAAAACGTCCAGCGGTAAGATTCAGCGTCATTTGTGCCGGCAAGAATTCCTCAACCACAAACTGAACGCCATTCACACCCACATCCTGGAAACCACCGCCAGCGCGGAGGCTGCCCCTGCCGGACACAGCCCTAATACCCCTGCCGCCATCCTGGCCGCCGCCGACCCCGCCGTTCAATCAGCCTTGCTGGCCGCCTATTTGCAAGAACAGGCCAGCTACCTGCTGGAACTGCCCCCCGCCGCCCTGTCGCCTGACACCCCCCTCAACGCCTTAGGCATTGATTCCCTCACCGCCGTAGAGTTCAACCACATCCTGGAAACCGACCTGGGCGTGACCATCACCCTGGCTGACCTCCTCGAAGGTGCCACCCTGGCTGACGTCGAACAGCAGATACAACAAACCCTGACGAAGGTATGAGGTATGAGGTATGAGGTATGAAGTATGAGGCCCTCATACCTCATACCTCACACCTCTACAGCGAGGGATCCCCTGGCGGCGCAATATCCTTTTCCTGTAGATATTGCGCCACAAAATCCTCCCCCAACACAGGCGCGTAAATGTTGCGCGTCGTGGCAATGTCCTCGTGCCCCAGATACTCCTGCACCACTTCCAGCGGCACGCCCGTCTTCAACAACTGGATCGCCCGAAAGTGGCGAAAATCATGCACGCTCACCCGCCGCGTCTCATCCACCCCCAGCGCCTGCACCGCCTGCTCAACCACCCGCTGCAACCCCCGCACCGATAAGCGCGCCTGCGGATAGCTGCGCGAATGGGAGATAAACAAATAAGGCGAGGGGTCCTGCCGTTCTTGTAAATAAGCGGCAATCGCCGCCTGCGCATAAGGCCGCAGTTGCACCGTGCGCGGCTTCTGTCGCTTGCCCACAATCCGCACCTTCTCCGCCCGCCCATGCCGCACCATCTGCCGCGTCAATTGGTGCAGTTCGCTCACCCGCAGCGCCGTAGACCACAGCACATTCACCACCGCCCGGTTGCGCAGCAAGATAAGGCGCTGCCGCCGGCTGTTGTCGTCTTGGGCCGTCGGCAGCGGCATTTCGTTGAAATGCGCCGCCACCTGCGGGATCAACGCCTCAATATCCTCCACCCGCCCGGCCACATCCGTCTCCTGCCCATACGTGCCGCTGACCTGCCGCGCCAGTAGTTGGCGTAAATGGGGCATGTGCAAATGTGCCGGCAATTCCTGAATCCACTCCAGATAGCTCAAATACCCCACCGCCGCCGCCCAATAAGCTCGCAGCGTGGCCCGCGACCGGTGCGACGACAGCCAGGCCAGGTAGTTCGCCAGCATCTTTTGCGTCAGGTGCGCTGGATCATACGGCCACGCCTCTGTCGTAAAAGGCTCAATCTTCTGCACATACACCCAATCCGCCAGAAACCGCAGCGCCGCCAGATAATTCCGCTGCGTCACCGGGCTCCACGAGCCATTGTCCAGAAATTGATGCGTGAAGCGCCACGGTTCCGCATTCGGCGGCGGCAGGGGTCTACCAGACAAAGCCAACGTCTTCCGCGGCATCCAGCCACACTCCTTTGAAGATAGTGGTGAGTGGCGAGTGGTCAGTGGTCAGTGAAGCCACGCCCAAACCGCCCACAAAACAAATCTGCGTAAATCTGCGAAATCCTGATTATTTTCACTGATGCCCAAGTATAACACGCTACCCCTTCCCCCCCACTTCTGCTATCATCCCTCCAACACACTGCCCACCGTCCACTGACCACTCTTCACTGACCACTGTCAACTCTCCGAGGCTCTCATGCAATACGGAATCGAAATCATCCCCTTTGGCGAATTCGGCGAACCACAGATCTTCATGCAGTTAGCCCAGGCTGCCGAAGCATCCGGTTGGGAAGCCCTTTGGGTCTGGGACCACCTGGCATTTCCCTATGGCGTTGGCGATCCCTGGGTGCTGTTGACCGCCGTAGCCGCCGTCACTTCCCGCCTCAAACTCCTTCCCGGCGTCGCCCCTTTGCCCCGCTACAAACCCCACGTCCTGGCGCGCCTGCTCATCACCCTGGATCGATTGAGCCAGGGCCGGCTCATTCTGGGCGTTGGCAGCGGCGGTCTGGCTGGCGAATACACCGCCTACGACGAACCAGGCGATGCCAAAACCCGCGCCGCCATGCTGGACGAATCGCTAGACATACTCACTCGCCTCTGGCTGGGTGAACCCGTCACGCACCATGGCCCCCACTACACCGTAGACAACGTCGCCTTTACCCCCCGACCCATCCAACAGCCGCGCATTCCCATTTGGGTTGGCGGCGACAGCCCCGCCGCCTTGCGCCGCGCCGCGCGTTGGGACGGTTGGATTATTGGCACAATTGACGAGAACCAGCAAATTACCATGACGCCCGCCCAGGTGGGTGAAAGAGTCGCCGCCATCCACCGGCAGCGCCCCGCCGCCGCTCCCTTCGCCGTGGCTGTGGATGGCGTCAGCCAGCCCGGCAACGCCGCCCACGTGCGCGCCTACGAAGCCGCTGGCGCTACCTGGTGGTTTGAAGCCATATTTGGCTTGCGTGGTTCTCTGGACGACATGCTGGCCCGCATCCATGCCGGCCCGCCTCGTCCTGCCTGCTAAAAGCGAACGCCAAAGCGCGCCGCGCCGCCGTTAATCTGCGAAATGCGCAACCCATCTGCCAGATCTATGTCCCATCTTTCTTTTCCCGGCAGGCTGCCAGCCGCCTATTTTTCTCCGCGTCCTCCGCGTCTCCGCGTGAAACTATTTTGAAAAGGAAAAAACATGAACTTTGGCGTCGTATTCCCCCAGACCGAATTTGGCAGCGACCCCGCCGCCATCCGCGACTATGCCCAAACCGCCGAAGCCCTCGGCTATACTCACATCCTGGCTTATGACCACGTTCTAGGCGCAAACCCCGACCGCCCCGGCGGTTGGCAAGGTCCCTACACCCACCACCACCCTTTCCACGATCCCTTCGTTCTCTTCAGCTACATGGCTGCCGTCACCCAGACCATCCAGTTTGTGACAGGCATCCTCATTCTGCCGCAGCGGCAGACCGCCGTTGTCGCCAAACAGGCGGCTACCCTCGACCGCCTCAGCGGCGGGCGCTTCCGCATGGGCATCGGCGTCGGCTGGAACGAAGTCGAATACATTGCCCTCAACCAGGAGTTCCACACCCGCGGCAGGCGCCTGGAAGAGCAAATTGATGTTCTCAATCAATTGTGGACGCAGCCGCTGGTGAATTATGCGGGAACCTGGCACACCATCCCCGACGCTGGGCTCAATCCCTTGCCCTTACAGCAGCCTATCCCGCTCTGGTTTGGCGGGCACGCCGACGTCGTGTTACAGCGCGTGGCTCGCTGGGGTCAGGGCTGGCTGCCCAACTACCGCCACCCCGATCAAGCCCGTCCTTCCCTGGACAAACTACAAACACTCCTGGCTGAAAATGGTCGCTCCCTTGCCGGCATCGGCATAGAACCCCGCCTCAGCTTCGGCAGCGGCGACCCCGCCGCCTGGCACCCCCTGATCGCCGCCTGGCGCGCCGCCGGCGCCACCCACATGACCCTCAACACCATGAACCTCCACTACACTCACCCCGACCAACACCTCGCTGCCATCACCACCTTCGCCAACACCGCAAGAGAAGTTTCTTAACTAGCAGCCTGTCGGAGAACCTTGAAAATAGAACGCTGATGACGCAGAAAGGCGCAGATTTTCGTTGATTCTCTCGTGGTCAATCAGCG
>CAZDSN010000321.1:0-5352 GCA_964507675.1 uncultured Ardenticatenaceae bacterium
ACGAATGACACGAATTTTCTGACCACTGACCACTGTTCACTGACCACTATTTTCGGAGGAGACATGATGAAACTGATTGTTATTTCTGACATTCACGGGAACTGTCTGGCGCTGGATGCGGTGCTGGCGGATATGGAAGGGGAAGACGTTGATCAGATTGTCTGCCTGGGCGACGCTATCCAGGGCGGGCCGCAGCCGGCGGAAGTGGTCAGCCGCCTGCGGGCGCTGAACTGCCCGGTGGTGATGGGCAACGCCGATGCCTGGTTGCTCAGTGGCGACGAAACCAGCGAAGAAACGGTGTCGCCAGAACGCCTGCGTAAACTGCAAGTGGTGCGGGCGTGGTCTCTGGAGAGGTTATCAGCGGCGGATCGGACCTTTATGGCGGGGTTTGCGCCAACAGTGGAAATCGCGTTGTCGCCCACCCACAGCCTGCTGGGCTTTCATGGCTCGCCCACATCCTTTAACGACCTGATCTTCCCCCACACACCAGAGGAAGAATTTCAACGGCTGCTAAACCCTTACGCCCACCACATTCTCACAGGGGGGCATACCCATTTGCCCCAGATACGGCGGATTGGGGACAGCTTCTTTTTCAACCCTGGCAGCGTGGGGCTGACGTATAACCACCAGCAAGAGGAAGCCTGGTTCCGCACGGACCCCTGGGCCGAATATGCGGCGTTAATCGTGCAAAACGGCGGCGTCCGCCTGGAATTTCGCCGCGTTCCGTTTGACCGGGAGGCGTTGATAGCCATTTACCGCCGCAGTGGACATCCATATGCCGAAGAAGCCGCCGTTCAATATGCGCCAGGTGCGTAACGATCAGTAGCGGGCAACGCCCTTAAGAAGAGATGCAGACCCCCATCCCCCTTCCCAGGTATGGGGTAGACCATTGAACCATGTTTTTTGGGATTCAATTATTGACTACACGAAGTTTTTATGATAATAAACCCAATTCGCGGGCGCGGGCTAACGCCTGGGTGCGGCTGTTGACCCCCAGCTTGCCATAAATGTGTTCGGCGTGTTTTTTGGCGGTGGCGACGGTGAAGAAGAGTTTGCCGGCAATTTCGCGGTTGGAATACCCCTCAGCCATCAGGCGCAACACCTCCAGTTCCCGCTCGCTCAGAGGCTCCAGCAGCAAACGGTTGGCGGACGACGCCACCGCCAGGGAAAAGGCGGCGGTCAGGCGGTGGAGATAGGGACCGGCTAAAGCAGGCAGCCTGGCGAGTAAAGCGGCGACAGGGGAACCAGCGTCCACAAATGTGCGCAGCAAGCCTGCCGGTTCAGCCAGGGTCAGCGCCTGCCGCATGGCGGCTTCCGCTTCCGCCCCGTCGCTGACCTGCGCCCGCAGCAGCCAGAGTTCGACAGTCTGGCGCACCCGACCGGCAGCGGCTGCTGCCGGCAGCAGCGTCGCTGTCAGTTCCGCCGCGGCGGCTTTGTCACCTATAGCCAGCAGGTAATGCGCGTGGGTGATTTGCTGCCGCGCAAAGACCTCGTGGCGCGGGTCGTGGGGCACATCGCGCCCATCGGGCAGCCAGGCGGCGGCGCGGGTCAGGTCTCCCTGCGCCAGCCAGAAACGGGCGATCTGAGCCAGGGTCAGCAGGCGGCGCTGGGGATGAACGGCTGCCGGCGCGCGCTGCATGGCTTGCTGAATGGCGGCAGCAGCGGCGGTCTGGTCGCCTTTGCCGGCATAAGCGCGCGCCAGCAGCGCATAAGCGTAAGCGTCAAAGCTCATTTCCGACGCCTGCGGCAGCGACAGCGCGGCCTGCAAATGGGTAATGGCGTTGTCCAGAGCGTTCCATTCGTAGAAAATCTCGCCCAGGTGGACGTGCGCGCCGGCAAATGCCGGCACATGCCCCCACCCCTTAGCCGTCGCCTCTTCCAACAGTTGGGTCAGCAGCGTTTGCGCCAGCGACAAGTCCCCCAGGCTCAGGAACAGGCTGCCCAGTTCGCGGCGGGCGCTGAAGTGGATGAGCAGGTTCCCCCCCTGCCGGCTTAGCTCTATCGTCTGGTAGTACCACGCCAGACTTTGCTGCGCCTGACCAGTGGAGCGCAGTGTGAACGCCAGATGCCAGCAAAGGAGGGTGCGCAAGGGTAGCTGCGATGCCGGCAGCAGCGCCAACGCCTGCTGCGTATCAGCCATAACCTGATCAGCATCGTGGCGCACAAAAGCCAGCGTGGCCCGCACCGCCAGCGCCTGCCCCAGCAAAACGTCATCGTCCTCCGCGGCGCTTTGCGCGCGCGCCAACACAGGGCGCAGCCAGCTTTCCGCTGTATCCAACTGCCCCTCAAACAAATTAACCCACGCCTGCGCCAGGCAAAGCCGGCTGTCCGCCTGCAATTGGGTCCGGGGCAGCGCCGCCAGCCACTCCTTTAAGGAAGCCAGTTCGCCGCGCGCCACGACCGCCGCGGCCTGTTCGGCAATGATTTTCCCAGCCAGTTCCCTATCTTCGGCAGCCAAAGCGTGCGTGATGGCTTCAATCCAGAGCTGATTGCCGGCAAACCACACCGCCGCCCGTTGGTGTATCTGGCGCTGCGCCGCCTGCCCCAACGCTTGCGCCGCGCGGAAGCGCAGCAAGCCGGCAAAAAGGTGATGGTAACGATACCAGCAGCGTTCGTTGTCCAGGGGAATGAGAAACAGGTTGGCGCGATCCAGGTACTCCAACAAGGCTTGAAAGGCGGCGATGGGCGGGCGTTCCGCCATCTCAATGCGCCAATCGCCATCCCCCAGCACAGCCTGGCACAGCGGGGCGCAAAAGCGCTCCAGCGTTGCCGTTTGCAGTAAGAACGTTTGCACCCCTTCTGGCTGCCGCGCCAGCACCTCCTCGCTCAAATAATCCACCAGATGGCGCTGGCTGCCGCTCAAAGCGTCCAGGATCGCCGCCGCATTGGGCGCGCCCGATACGGCGGGCGCGCCGGCCGCCGCCAGTCCAGCCAACTGCAAGCCGGCCACCCAGCCTTCGGTGCGCGCCGTCAGGGATTGCAGTTGCCCAACCGTAAGGGAGATGCCCATCACCTGCTGCATAAATTCGGCTGTTTCTGCTGGCGTAAAGCAAAGATCGCGCTCCCTTATCTCCAGCAACTGCCCGCGCGCCCGCAGCCGCGCCAGGGGCAGCGGCGGATCGGCGCGGCTGGTGAGGATGAGGCGCATGGCGGGCGGCAGGCGCTCCAGGAAGTAAGCCAGGCTTTCGTGAATGGCAGGATAGGCGATGGTCTGGTAATCGTCCAGAACCAGAAAACAGGGCGCGGACAGCGCGGACAGGTCGTTCAGCAGGAACGTGAGGGTCAGGGGCCAGGAGGGGGGTTGGGGGGATGGCAGCAGAGCCAGAGATTGGTCGCCCGCGCCAGGGACGACAGTTTGCAGGGCGGCAATGACGTAGCTCCAGAAACGAACGGGGTCGTTGTCGCTTTCGTCCAGGGAGAGCCAGGCGACTGTCTGGCAGCCGGCTAACCAGTCCAGTATTAACGTGGTTTTGCCATAGCCGGCGGGGGCGCAAATCAGGGTCAGGGGGCGGACGTCTGCCGCTTGCAGCAACTGGCGCAGGCGAGGGCGCGGGATCAGGGTGGGCCGGGGCTGGGGGCGGGAGAGTTTGGTGAGGAGGAGGGACATGGGAAAGGGAAAACGGTTAGTTTGTGAGTGGGGGAATGGGTGAATGGCTAAGAGGGGCTTTTTTCCAGAAGTACCCGTACAGACCAATGGCGATGACGTAGGTGAGAATGGCCACGCCAAAGATGGGGGTAAAGCCAGACCGCACCTGCATCTGCCCGCTCAGGGCTGGGCTGATGGCGTAGCCAAAGCTGTAGCCCATGTTGATCAGGGCGGCGGCAACGCCTCTGGCTTCAGTGCGCACCTGGGCCATGGCAAAAGCCTGATAAACAGGGATGGTCATGTTCATCAGGAGTAAGCGGATCAGATAGGCGGCGGCGCTGACACCAAACCAGGGGGCAAAGCCTAATAGAGCCATGAAGGGAATGGAGAGCGCCTGGGTGAGGATAAAGGTGTTGATGCTGCCATACCGTTCAGCCAGCGGCGGGGCCGCGAGCAAGCCGAGACCCATGGCGAAGGAGCCGGCGGCAAACAGAGAGCCAATAACGGCGTCGCTGCTGTGGTGTGTCTGGCGGAAAAAGACGTTCATGAACGGGACAAACAAGCCGGCGCCGAGGGTGGTGATCATCAGGGGGGCGACCAACTTACCCAGTAAAGCCGGATGCTGCGCTGCGTAACGAAAAGGGGCTAAACGATCGGTCTGTTTTGCGCCAGGCGCTGCCTGAATAAAAGCGAGAGGCAGCAGCCCGCACAATCCCAGAGCGACAACGACTAACAGGGATTGGGCATAGACGGCGGCGCTGGCGGCAGCGGCGGCGGGCGCGCCGCTAATCCAACCGGGGAGTTGCCCACCGGCCCAGTACCCCAGGGTAACGGCTAACATTTGTACGCCGAAGCTGGCGGAAAAAAGGTAGGTGCGCTCTGTTTCGGCGCTGTTTTCCATGAGA
The DNA here is from genome assembly GCA_964507675.1 of uncultured Ardenticatenaceae bacterium. Lineage (GTDB taxonomy): Bacteria > Chloroflexota > Anaerolineae > Promineifilales > Promineifilaceae > JAGVTM01. Next base: position 4,492 of record CAZDSN010000321.1, read on the forward strand.
AAGGGAGCCAGGGTGACGCTGCCCAGGCTTTGGCTCAAGCCTGATAGGGTGTAGAGGGCAAAGAGGGCGGTGGGGGTTTGCCAGAGCACCATGCCGGCAACGGCGGCGGTAGAACCAACTGCGGCCAGCAGCAAAGCCGGCTTACGTCCCAGACGGTCGCTGAGGTAGCCTGCCGGCAAAGCAGCCAGCAGGGCGGCGGTGTTGTTAACGGATAGCAACTGCCCCAGCAGGGCTTCGTCAAAGCCCAGACTGAGCACGTAGAAGTTGAACAGGAGGCCCAAAATGCCGGCAGCAACCCCGCTGCCGGCAATGTACAACAGATAAAGGCGGGCATTGCGTTGGAATAATTGGACACGATGGAGGTAAGTTCGCAGAACAGCGCGAATCATGGCGTTCACTATACGGACTGGCAGCCATCAAAGTAGTTCGCTAGTCAGGATACGCTTTTAAGCCAGCGCGCATGGCGCCTTCGACTGTACCGTCCACATCTTCCGCGCCAGGGAAAAACCACTCGTCAGGATCGTAGATATTGCGGCTGTGGCGATAGATGGCGAACTCCCAACCCTCCATGCTGCCCGTCCAGCGCAGACGGCAGATTTCGGACGGAAAACCGCCAAAGCCAACCCGATCCAGGTAAAGGAAACTGCCTTTGAAACGAGGGACATACGTGCCAACAGGCAGGCTGCCAGCCTTTGCCGGCTGCATCCCCATCGCCCGCATCAGGCGGCTCATGCTGGATGATTTGTTGCGGCGGACATGCGCTTTGTTGAAGGCGTCTATTTTGGCGATAACCTGTTCGCGGACGTCGTCGGGGATTGCTTTTTTGCTAGCCATGGTTGTAATTTCCTTTAGAAGTAGTGG
>CAZDSN010000322.1:0-5346 GCA_964507675.1 uncultured Ardenticatenaceae bacterium
GTTGTGTGCCGGCATTTGCAGCACCGACCTGGAGATTGTGCGCGGCTACGTACCCCATCGCGGCGTCCTGGGTCATGAGTTCGTTGGCGTGGTAGAGTCCGCTACAGACACCGATTGGATTGGTCGTCGCGTTGTCGGCGGTATCAATTTGGGCTGCCAGAAGTGCGCCATTTGTACCCAGGCTGGTCCTGAGCATTGCCCGCAGCGGCGCGTCCTGGGCATCCAGCGCAAGGATGGTGTCTTTGCGGAGTACATAACCCTTCCCCTGACCAATTTGATGCCTGTGCCGGCCAATGTTCCCGATGAAGCGGCTGTTTTCACCGAACCGTTGGCCGCGGCGCTACGCATCACGGAACAGGTGACGCTGACGCCAGGCATGGCAGTGGCTGTGGTGGGGCCGGGCCGCCTGGGAATGCTCATTGGTCAGACGCTGGCGCTGGCCGGGGCAACTGTAACTATGCTGGCGCGGCGTGAAGCCTCCCTGGAACTGCCTGCCGCGATGGGTATGGTTACGGCCCTGGTGACTGACATAGCCGACAACAGCTTCGATATGGTTGTAGAAGCAACGGGCAATGATCAGGGGCTGGTGCACGCGCTGCGTCTGACGCGCCCGTTAGGGACGCTGGTATTAAAAAGCACTTTTGCCGGCAGCGTTACACTGAGCCTGACCAAGCTGGTCGTAGATGAAATCAAGGTAATTGGTTCCCGCTGCGGCCCGTTTGCGCCTGCCTTGCGCCTCCTCTCGAAACGACAAATCATGGTGGAACCTCTTGTGGACGGTCGCTATCCGCTGGCGGATGGCCTGGCTGCCATGGCGCACGCTGCCCAGCCAGGAGTGCGCAAAATTTTGCTGCATCCATAGTGCTTCGTCAAGACTCAACAGATAGATTAAGGAGTTGGGTATCCTCAGATGCGCGGAGTTTGCACCTGGGATGTGAGTTCCTCATCCAGCTTATCAACCCCTTTCTTTCGACGGGGGGCAGCCTTGACGCCATCTTGCCAGTAGTGTACGTCATCACGGCGTGAATTTTGCTTGACAAACCTGTTGATTTCTATGAAAATTAGAACATATGAGCGACCAATGGATTCGCGTGAGCGAAATTACCGAATATGTATACTGTCATCGCTCCTGGTGGTACCGGCGTATGGCCGGGCATCAGAATGAGAACGTGACCGAACTGACGCAAGGCACAACATACCACGAGGCCCACGGGGCCACCGTGCTGCGCTCTGTATTGGCGCAGCGGTTGGCCTATGTGCTGCTGGCCCTGGCGGCAGCCATCATCTTGTTTAGTTTTTTGCGGGGGTAGTGAGGCGCAAAAATGGGCATAAACGAACCTAATCTGGCACTGTTGGGCCTGGGACTGGCGCTGGTGATTTTGGCACTGGTGGCTTTGTGGCGGGGACGGCGGTTGTGGGAAAATGCCGGCCTGCCCGACGGCAGTGTTATCTACAGCGATACAGGTGACTGGTATGCGCAGGATGAACCGCTGCTGGCTGCCGATCTGAAACTGGTCGGTAAACCCGACTACCTGGTGCAGCAGGCGGGCGGCCTGGTGATTCCGGTTGAAGTCAAGTCAAAAGTAGCGCCATCACAGCCGCACGAGGGACATGTGTTGCAGTTAGCCGCTTACTGTCTGCTGGTGGAGCGCAGTTACGGTGTACGCCCGACGCACGGTATCTTGCAATACAGCGACCGCGCCTTTTCCATTGATTTTACCTACGATTTGGAAGAGGCTGTGCTTGACTTGCTCATGGAGATGCGTGAAGGGATGCTGGAGCCGGAATTAGACCGCAGCCATCACCATGCGCCGCGATGCCGGCAATGCGGCTTCCGCACTGTTTGCGATCAACGGCTCAACTGATACACCGTCCAGCAGAAATTTAACTTCTTGGAGAAGTCGAACTTCTCCAAGGGTATATCTGCCGTGCTAGCTGCTGCTCTCAAGGAGTTGTGCTAAACGTGAGCGTGTAGGGGATTGCCGGCACATTGGCATCTACCGCGCTCACAAACCCCTGATGTGTCGCACTGTTGATCCCCAACGCATACGTTGTCCCCGCTGCCAGCCGCACTGGCAAAACACAGGTGCGCGCATCTCGAAATACAGGGTCGCCCGTGATCTCTGGCGTCTCGCCCCCTGCAGCCACCACAAAAGACCAGCTATCCTGGCGGACATCCGCGCTAAATACCACCACGATTTCCGTTAGACTCGCGGCGACATTCATGGCGCCATTTTCAGGTATCGTTGACACCACCATTAAGGACAGCGGTGTGGGGGCGGTAGTTGTCGCGGGCGCTGTGGTTGGTGGCACAGTCGTTGGCACATCTGCCGGTGTTGTAGGTGTCGCCGCATCATGAATGGGGAGTATTTCTCCGTCTGTTCCGTTGCCGCCGGGTATAAAGTAGAGGGCCACCCCAATTACCAGCAACCCGATCCCCAAAATCAACGCCGACTTCTGCCGCTGCGGTGCAATGGTAATCTTTCCGCCCAATTCTGAGGCGACTGCCAGTACCAGCAAAAGGATACCACCAACGACTAAAATGGTTGGCAGAGGCGTATTTTGTAATGAACCAATGAACTCCATCCTCCGTTCCTCCCTGGCGTATCTGTTTTACGCCTTGCGAGGGCTGTTTGCCTGATGCCCCCTATTGTAACAGTTTTCACAAGGTTGGGTCAATTGGGGCAAACAACGAGAAAATTACAAAAATCTGCCAGATTTTTGTAATCTGGTCTGCCAGAAAATGGTTGGTGTGGCGGATTTTTTTGCGTTCGTCCGTTATAATAAACGCATTTAAGCGGGGAGTGCGCCGCAATAAATGGCAATCGGGCACAGATGTCCGATTTACGCCGCACTATCTCTGCACCCCGCATGAGCGGCCCGCATCAGCGGACGACTACGGGAGATAATTTTTGAGGAGGTTGGGTTGACTGAAATTCAGCGCGCGACGGGTATGCAGGACATCCTACCCGCGGATCAACGATATTGGCGTTATCTTATCCAGACGGGCAGCGAAGTCGCCCACCAGTTTGGTTTTCAACAGATAGACGTACCCGTGCTGGAATACTCCCACCTGTTTGTGCGGGGTGTAGGCGTGGCCTCCGACTTCTTTGTGAACAAAGAAATGTATAGTATCGTGGAAGAAGACGGCGTCAGCCTGACGCTCCGCCCGGAGTTTACCGCCGGGATCGTGCGCGCCTACATCGAAAACGGGATGCAAAACTGGGTTCAGCCCGTTAAACTGTTCACGGTTGGCCCCATCTTCCGCCGCGAGCGCCCACAGGCAGGTCGCTTTCGGCAGCACAGCCAGTTCAACGTCGAAATCATGGGCGAGACGGATCCGGCAGCGGATGTAGAAGTGATGATGCTGGCAATGACCATGTTTCAACGCCTGGGTTTTCGCGGTCTGGCTTTTCAATTAAATAGCACAGGGTGCCCGGTATGTAAACCCGTTTATGTAGAAAAGCTGCGGGCATTCCTGGCTACTCACCTGGGTCACCTGTCGCGCATTGACCAGGAACGGATGCAGCGCAATCCCCTGCGCATCCTGGATAGCAAAGAACCCGGGATGGATGATCTGCTGGCTGATGCGCCGCACATTGCCGATCACCTGTGCGCTGATTGCGCCGATCATTTTGCCGAACTGCGGCGACTCTTGGACCACCTGGGTCAGGCATACACCATCAACTTTCGTCTGGTACGGGGCATTGATTATTACGTCAAAACGGTGTTTGAAGTCTGGGCGGAAGGAATTGGCGCGCAGGCGGCGCTGTGTGGTGGTGGGCGGTATGACGGGTTGGCGGAAGCGATTGGCGGCCCCAGCACGCCTGGCGTTGGTTTTGGCGCAGGCATTGATCGCATTGTGCTGACCATGCAGATGTGGGGTATTGAGCCGCCGCCGGCTCTTGATGTGCCCGTACTGGTAGCCCACTTTGGCGGCGAGACGAAGATGGCGGCGCTGACGCTGGCCTTGCGCCTGCGCGAGGCGCATATTCCCGCCCGTCTGGCTTTTGCCCGTGAACATCGCAGCTTGAAGAGCCAGATGCGTGAGGCCAATAAGTTGAACGCGCGCTTTGTCCTTATCCTGGGTGAGTCAGAGCTGGCTGCTAACGAGGTAGTGGTGCGACCCCTGGACGGCGGCAAACAGATGACTGTTTCTCTGGTCGCTGGAGAATTGGAACGGTGGCTGTGCCAGGCGTTGACAGCAGCCACCGCCTGAACTGAATTCTGGCGCAGCGCAGGATAAGCAGGCAGTTCTGCATTTGACCGTGGTGGGTGTCGTCCTCGCCATAGGCGGGGATGATATCCCTTTTACAGGCAGTTTTGGGCGCGTAGGCGCTCAAAATGGCTCACAGTGAATGAAGCGAATCGGCATTTTATACCACCCCGAAAAGGCGATCACGCAGCAGGTTGCGGCACAGGTGAGCCGCTGGCTCGATGAACGGCAGATCGAGAACTGGATCGGGCCTAATGCTGACCATGCCAGCGACATGTCGGCGCTGCCAACCACAGATCTGCTGGTGGTGCTGGGCGGCGATGGTTCCACCCTGCGCGCCGCCCGGCTGGCGGCGGATAACGACATTCCTATCTTCTGTATCAATATGGGGCGAGTGGGTTTCTTGAGTGAAGCTGAACTGGATAACTGGCCCGAAAAACTGGAAGCGGTTCTGCGCGGCAATTATTGGCGCGAACGCCGCCTGATGCTGCAGGCACAGCTATATCACGGCGGCGAACCCCTGGAAAAGATGGTCGCCTTAAATGATGTCGTTGTGGGGCGGGGTATCCAGGCGCGTGTTGTGCGCTTGAAACTGTTTGTGGACAATGATCACGTCACCACATACACCGCAGATGGGTTGATTGTGGCTACCCCGACCGGCTCAACGGCGTATTCAATGGCCGCGGGCGGCCCGCTTCTCCCGCCAGAACTGGAAAATTTCCTGGTGATCCCGGTGGCCCCGCATTTGAGCCTGGGGCGGGCGCTGGTGCTACATCGCCAGGCCGTTATCTGCATTGAAGTGGAAGTGGAGCACGAGGCCACGGTGACGGCAGATGGGCAAGAGGCCAGCCCCCTGCGCAGCGGCGACAGAGTGGTGTTGCAGAAGCATGATCACACCGCTATTTTTGCACGGGTGGGCACTTCCGGTTATTTTTATCGTCGCCTGATGCGCCGCCTGGGCGTGCACCGCACCACAGATTGAGAGGATGGTAATTATGCAAAACACAGATCCGCGGATTCGCTCACTGCTGCGCCAGGCTGGCAGCGTGGCGGCTGCTAACAAGCGAGCGGCAGCGGAACAGTTGTATCGCCAGGTGGTGGCCGAAGCGCCAGATGTGCCTGAAGCGTGG
>CAZDSN010000323.1:0-5342 GCA_964507675.1 uncultured Ardenticatenaceae bacterium
TCAGAATTGTCATGTTTCAACCCCTCAAAGGAATCAACGGCCGTTCTGCCGTGTTTGGTAACATGCTTAATCTTGCCACTAAGAGTTTCAACCCCTCAAAGGAATCAACGGCCGTTCTGCCCCGGTCACCGCTGTAATGCAGGGGATAAGTGGACTTGTTTCAACCCCTCAAAGGAATCAACGGCCGTTCTGCCTACCGCATACCCTAATGTTCAAAACGTCAGCTTTTTGTTTCAACCCCTCAAAGGAATCAACGGCCGTTCTGCCAGCAGTTATCCACAGTGGGAACAGACAGTGAATAGTGTAGCATAATTTATCGTTTGGTGGGCAAACCACACCACATTGTCCATTTTATGCCCCAATCTTTCATATTTTCAACCCACCATCATCTCTTTTCCGAGGGTCTGCCAAACCAACCTCAATTTCAGGCAAAACTCATAAATAAATAAGGGGTTTATGAGAGGGTTCACCCCTTCATTTCGTGCACGATCGCCCTCAATCTCACTCAATCACGTTTTCCGAGGCTCTTTCGCGATCTTCACTCCCAAAACCACCCAATTGGCGAAAGCAATGCCCTATGTTAATGTCAGCCAACTGCAATCGTTGCAAGCATATGAACCGAGAAAAATGATACTTCTATTCGCATCTGTTAACGGAGTTTTTGATGCAATCCAACCTGCAAATAACCATTAATTCAGTGACAAACACCCTGGCCTACATCCAAAATTATACCCCTAAATACATGCCCGGACGATGGTTGAGCGTTTCAGATTTATCCCAATTGTCTGCCTGGCTTGAGTATCAAAAACAGGCTCGGTCGCTCCAACAAAATGCTCACCTTGCTATTCACATCGCCCTTCTTTTGGCGGCAAGGCTTATCTTTCACAATGATCGATTCTGGTATTTAACACCTGCGGCTAATGCCTGGCTGGCCCAAGAAAAATCATCACAAATAGAGGAACTGCTAGATCCGTTTTCATCCTGCCAGTTAAAAAGAATGATAGGGACACTCAATCTTGAGGCGGCGCTGCCCATCGACCGCATCGCTTTTTACCAGCAGCAGCTGGCCCGTTTACAAAACCAACCGCCGCTCGACCCCTTCCCGGCTACCTGGCAGTTTATTTCTGAAGCTGAATGGCACTTATGTTTGCCACCCTCACTCGATCCCTCAACCAGATTTCATTTACTTCAATATGGTGATTGGCAGCCCGAAGGCCCCCTCATCATTTCATCACAAACAATCGCCAAAGCGGCACAACAAGGGCACGGCCTTATGCACATTGGGTTTTATATCGAAAAGGCAACCCACCAAACACTTCCGGTTCAGCAGCAACAACAGCTTTTTGAATGGTATCATCGCTCAGAAGCAATATCTATCGAAACCGTAAACTTACTGACCACCAGGCAGCCAGAAGATTTAGCCAGCCTTATCAACAACGGGAACTTTCGCCCCTACATCATCAAACAGCTCAGCAGCCGTCATGCCGCTGTTCGCACAGAAGGAATGGCGTCACTGAAAAAGTGGGCGAACAAACGAGGTTACAATCTAAACACAACGACAATGGCAGGCGACCCCGCACCCGCCCCAACCGCTTACCAATGGTTCGGGATAAACCTGCTCGTTAGTCTGAGCAAACTGCTCCCTATGCCTTATCCCGCCCCCCATGCGGAGTTAGCTGCTCTGTCACAGACATTATCCGCAGCCGAATTGACAACTTTGGCGCAGCTGACAGAAAAAATCATTCAGGAATTGAAGGAAGCCATTCAAGGCAGGGATGCCTTTTTTCCTGCCGCTCAATCGCCTACTCCTTTCCTGATAGATCAGATTCAACGGGCCATTGAACAACAAACCACCTTGCAGATTGCTTATCTTCCCCTGTTTGCCCTTCAGCCCAACCACCATGAATTAGAACCGCTGCGCCTGGAAAAGCGAGGCGCGCTTTATTACCTGCACGCTTACAGCCGGCGCACCGAGGGCAACCTGACGTTTCGTCTGGACCGCATTCAGGCACTAATTACCCCAACTGCAAACCTGGATTGAACACTACAGCCAGCAAAGTAACGGCCCAATTTGTGCCCCCTAAACCACCGCAATAATGCCTAAAGAGCGAGCCTGGTCATTACCCATCACCTGAATCAGCTCCACGGCATCTGCCGGTAAGGGGTAAAAGCGGATGCTGTCCATTTCACGCGATTTCACATACGGCCGCAGCGCCTGCTTCATTTCGGCCATCTGTTTCTTGGTCAGGGTGCATTCGAACACGCTGTACTGCACCCGGTAGCCATAACCTTCCATAATCTCAGCGACTTTGCGCCGCCGCTTATCATCGCTGATGTCATAACTCACCACAACCCGCATAGATTTGCTCCTGAGATACGTTTTTCAAATACGCTCGTGACCGCCTGACTGACCGCACAAGTTCCGCAGGCCGCTTTTATCCCCACCAGGAACGTTTGCCTACGCTCACTGCACTGGCCTTTGGCCGCATCGATACTGTTCGACCCAGGAGCGCTTCCGTGGCCAGGGCATCGGCCAGATGGTTCTCCTCACGCGGCACGTGGCGAAACGTCACCTGACGAAATTGCCCTGAAGAGGCACACGTTTCCTGGTGCAGCTGCCGCAACCGCTGGCTTAAGACCCGGCTTTGTCCCTGCATTTGCCGCACCACCACTTCGGAATCGGATACAATTTCCACGATAGAGGCACCGAGGTGGCGCGCCAGGAGCAGCCCCAGCAGCGCTGCCTGATATTCCGCCTCATTATTGGTCATGGCCGGAAATTGGCGACTTAACCAGCCCAAAAAGTACCCGTCAGCCGAGCGGGCGACAGCCGCTGCGCCAGCATGCTGAGTTCCGGAAACTGCACCATCTACATGTATTGAAATCATGTCTACTTCACCTGAGTCAACGGCAATAACTTAACCATTCCAAAAATCTTCCTGGAAGCTTTCATCCCCATTGGCCGATACCCGTGCTCGCCTTGCCCGGGTGGGCTGTCGGGAAGGGCGGCTGCTTGATGTGCCATGCAGCAACCGATCAGCTGCTACCGAACTGGCACCAATCAGTAAAATGCGCGTCAGCCAGACCAGCAGGGCGACGAAGATGGGTGCATAAAACAGCATATCGCCGTGTGAAACAACCGTGGCCCCCACGTTTCGGGGAGCAATAGTTAAGGACACAGCGTACCAGGTCATGACGGCATTCATGCTGGCACCCAACAACCAGGCACCCATCAATAGCCACACTTCTTTGGGTTCGTTCTGTAAGCTCTGCTCTGGTGTAAACATGCGCACCAGCCCGGCAAAATCGATGCTACAAAAAGCAAAGGCCAGGATGGCGGCCCATTCCAGACCAAAAAACCGATGGCCGCCCATCAAGTCCATGAGCGCGAACCGGGTGGTATCGAAGTTAAATACCTCAAACCCAATTAGAGCCGCTGCTAAAATACCGGCCACGGCCAAACCACGTCCACCGGTTAACTGCCACTTGTCAAACGCAAAACCAGCCATGATACTTCTCCCTATGACTTTGTTCTGGACCATCAAAACACGGCCCAGTTGTTCGTTTAACCCTCCTGGCATTTAAAGCTATCTCATTCCGGCATCAGGGCGGCGTGCCACTCAGCCAGCGTCATGGCCGTAATGACCACATGGCCGCTGTCCAGCAGGGCCACCGTTTGCCGCCGCTGCCCGCCAGTGAGAACAATAATGGAAGCCGCTGGGGTTGCCTGCAGCAGGCGACGCATGGGCGCTGTATTTACAGAACTTACCCCCACGATGCGACTCTGCTGGATGTAGCCGGATACGCCCACTACGATCCAGCCCCCGCTTTGCCGGTTCATCGGACTTTTTTTGGTACCGTTGTGCTGCCAATCCATCGTTTACTCCTACTTTGCCCGTATGCCTTCATAGGTAGGCGCCTGCCCTTTAATCACGCGGGCCATCAGCCGGGCCTGCAAAACAATGGCTTGCTGTAAGGTTGTTTCGCCGCCAGGACCGGCCAGGGCATGATAAATGCGGCTGCCGAGTCGACTGCCGTACGCTTCCAGTACCCGGGTGACGCCTTCCTCCCCCAGCTCCACGGGGCGGCGTGAATTGCCGGTTTGCACAAAACGGTCTGGGACCAGGCTGCCCCGGTTAATCAGCTCCAGGCACAAAGCGTCGGCGACCAGGGGGCGCCACTCTTCCATTAAATCCAGAGCCAGAGACGGCCGTCCCGGATCCGGCACATGGAAAAAGCCAACGTATACATCCAGCCCAACCAGCTGCACCGCTGCCCGCACATCCTTGAGCAGCAAGCTGTAGGCAAAGCTCAGTAAAGCATTAAAGGGATCTGGTGCCGGGTAATAATCCCGCCTGGCAAAGCCCCACGCCCGATCCAACAGACTACGAATTGCCTCAAAATAAAAGGCGGCGGCTTTTCCTTCAAAACCACGCAGAGAATCCAGATTGTCCGCCTGCTGCGCCTGGCGCTGCATTTGCAGCATGCCCTGTAGTGAGCGGTCGAACAGGCCCTGGTCCCGGGGGAAAACAGCGCCGCCCGAACGGCCGCCTTCGGCCAGGCGGCGCGCCTGCCGCTGCAGCACAACTCGCTGGTTATGAATCTTGGCGTCCACAATCGATCGCGCCACGGGTAAAGCCAACGCCCCCGTATCTTTTTGCCGCAGCTGCTGCTGGCGTAAATCGACGTGGCCCGATGTGTCCGCTTCCAGGCGCAGCCGGAATTTACCGTAGCTGGAGAGAAAGGCCACGTCTACCTGGCGCTGCACCAGGGCCACCATTGTCTGGGTGGTAATCTGGACATTGCCCATGAGGACCACCTGGGAAACCTGATTCATCGGAAATTCTTCAATGGTTTCCCCTTGTTTGCTGACAACCAGTCGCTCACCCCGTTTGCGCACCATGGCGCCCTGTTCCTTCACATATACGGATGTCACTGTTCAACCTCCATTTTAGGTAAGTGAGGAGAGAGCGCTGGGCTGACCGCGACGTCCACCCCTGGCATCTCTCCGTATTTGGCGGATCACTTAAGCTGATACATTTCGTCCCCTACAAAAAACCAGCCCACAAACTGAAAACCCTCGCTGAAATTGGTGATGCGCGTTTTTTGCGGATGCATATTTAAGCCAACGCGGCGTAAGTTGGCCGCAGCCCACGTTTGCGCCCAGCGTACGGCGGCTTTGTGTTGGCCCAGGATGACAAAATCATCGGCATACCGCACCAGCGTAATGCCCCGCTGCTGCATCGCCTTGTCAAAGGAATGCAGGTTAAGATTGCATAGAAGGGGCGACAAGGCGCTGCCCTGCGACGTGAAGAAGATCGTCGCCGACAAATGTCAGCTGT
>CAZDSN010000324.1:0-5317 GCA_964507675.1 uncultured Ardenticatenaceae bacterium
CGTTATGGTAGAGTTTAGCGCAACTGGTTTTCCTGTCAAGGTACGGTTAGAATCACGCTATGGACGAATTACTAATTGTTAATGGGCGGCTGGTAACCTGGGGTCAGCCAGATGAGATCATTGAAAACGGCGGTCTGTGGCTGCAAGGGGGACGAATTGCCGGCATAGGCGACAGCGCCTTACTACAACAGCAGCACCCGGATGCGCCAATGGTAAACGCTGGCGGCCAATTGGTGATGCCTGGGAATATTTGCGCCCATACCCATTTCTACGGCGCATTTGCCCGCGGTCTGGGTATTCCAGGGCCGCCAATGCAAGATTTTCCCGACATTTTGCAGCGGCTGTGGTGGCGGCTGGATCGAGCGTTGACGGCAGAAGACGTGCGTTACAGTGCCCTGGTGTGCCTGATAGACGCCATCAAGCATGGCACAACAACCTTGATTGACCATCACGCCAGTCCTGAGGCTATCTTTGATTCGTTGGATATTATTGCCGAAGCGGTAACCATGGCCGGGGTACGGGCTGCCCTATGCTATGAAGTGACTGACCGGAATGGGGCAGCGGGGGCGCAGGCGGGTATTGCCGAAAATGTGCGTTTTTTGCGCAGCCTGGAAACGAACCCGCAGAGTCTGCTGGCGGGCACGTTTGGACTGCACGCCTCGTTGTCTTTGTCCGACGAGACGTTGGCGGATTGCGTCGCCGCGGCTCGCGAACTGCGCTGCGGGTTTCATATTCACGTAGCGGAGCATGAGGCGGATGAGTACGATGCGCGGTACAAGTATGGCAAACGGGTAGTGGATCGGCTGGCGTATGCCGGCATTCTCGGTCCTCGCTCTATTGTGGCCCACGCCATCCACATTGACGCCGCCGAAATGAACCTGCTGCGAGACACCCGCACCTGGGTAACGCACCAGCCACGCAGCAACATGAACAACGCCGTGGGGGCAGCAGACGTCGAAGGCATGCTGCGGCTGGGTATTCCTGTTTGCCTGGGAAACGACGGTTTCAGCAACAATATGTGGGCCGAATGGAAAGCCGCTTACCTGCTGCACAAGGTGGCGCACCGCGACCCACGGCGGGCCAACGGCATGGACGTGGTGCAAATGGCCGTCAGAAATAATGCTGCTCTGGCGGGTATGTTCTGGCCAGACCACCCCATTGGCGTATTGGCGGAAGGCGCCGCTGCTGACCTGATCCTGGTAGATTATCAGGCGACGACGCCGCTGAATGCCGGCAATTTGCCCTGGCACATCCTTTTTGGTTTTGAGAGCAGCATGGTGACCACCACGATCTGCCAGGGCAAAATTCTGATGCAAGATCGGCAGCTTCTCACCCTGGATGAAGCCGCCATCACCGCCCGCAGCCGCGAACTGGCCGCCGGCGTCTGGGAACGCTTCGCCGCCTTAAGCTAAGGCAGAGATTGGTTCAATCTTGGAAGATTGAACCAATCTGGCAACAACTGCCAACAATCAAATTGGAGCAAACCTTGAAAATCGCCATACTGGGTGGAACGGGAAAAGAGGGATCGGGATTAGGCCTGCGGTGGGCTGCCGCTGGTCATGAGGTCACTATCGGCTCAAGGGTAGCGGAACGGGCCATACAAACAGCGGCGGCTCTGACAGAAGCGCTGCCCGAATGGGCGACGGTGCAGGGCAGCGACAACCTGGCAGCGGCGCAAAGGGCGGATGTGGTGGTATTGGCCGTGCCCTATGCGGCGCAAGCAGCTACCCTGAGTGCAGTTCGAGAGGCGCTGGCCGGCAAACTGCTGATTTCGGTAGTCGTGCCGCTGCAGCCGCCTCAGGTGAGCCGCGTCTGGCTGCCGCCGGCAGGCTCGGCAGCGCAGGAAGCGCAGGCTTTGCTGGGGGAAGCAACGCGCATCGTGGCCGCTTTCCAGAATGTGTCGGCAGAGCATCTGGAGGATTTTGAGCACGCTATAGATTGCGACGTACTGGTCTGCGGCGACAAACTGGCCGATAGGGAAACGGCGATCCAACTGGCTGCCGATGCGGGTATGCGCGGCGTCCATGCCGGGCCTTTGCAAAACGCGGCCGTAGCAGAAGGGTTAACGGCAGTGCTGATCAGCATCAACGTGCGTTATAAGATTAAGAATGCCGGCATCCGCATTACAGGCTTGCCAGAGGCTTGATGATACCGCAAATCACGCTTACCGCTGTTCCTGGTCTGCCCCACATTCAATCTGGCGACGATCTGGGGGCGATCCTGTTGGCTGCGCTGTTAAAGGCAGGTATGGCGCTGCAAGCGGGCGACGTGTTGGCTGTAGCCCAAAAGGTGGTATCGAAGGCTGAAGGGCGGCAGGTTAATTTGGGGGACGTCATCCCTGACGCCCATGCGCAGGAAGTCGCCCAGGTCACGGGCAAGGATCCGCGCCTGGTGGCTTTGATTTTGCAAGAGAGCGCAGAAATTTCGCGACTGCGCCAGGGGGTGTTGATTGTGCGCCACCGGCTGGGGTTTACCAGCGCCAATGCCGGCATAGACCGCTCCAACGTGCCGCAGACAGGAACAGGCGCGGACAGCGAAACAGTGCTGCTGCTGCCGCTGGACCCCGACGCCAGCGCCGCCCGCCTGCGCCGCACCCTGGAAGCCCATTTTGGCGTCCAGGTGGGCGTCCTTATTACGGACAGTCATGGCCGCCCCTTCCGCCTGGGTACTGTGGGCGTGGCTATTGGGGTTGCCGGCATTCCCGCCCTATGGGACCGGCGCGGCGAGGCGGATTTGTATGGCTACCGTTTGCAGCACACCGATGTGGGACTGGCAGACGAAATTGCCGCCGCCGCCGGATTGTTGATGGGGCAGGCAGCCGAAGGAACGCCAGTGGTGTTGGTGCGGGGATTGGCGCTGCCGGCAAATGAAGGCAAAGCCAGCGATCTGGTGCGCCCTCAGCATCTCGACCTCTACCGCTGAACCGGCTAAAGCCTCAACTCCGGAGTGAACTAATTTGAACCGGCTAAAGCCTCAACTCCGGAGTGAACTAATTTGTGGACGGGCCCTTAGCACCGCACAATAGGGTACTTAGCCGATTTGTACTATCCACGGCTGGTTGTAAAACGGGACACACCTGGTTAATCTTGACGTGATATAACCACGAGGCATTGGCAGCCTGGCAAGGGCCGGAAAGCCTCGGACACGTTCAACTTACTGCGGTTTCCTGTTTTATGCCTCGTTTCCACGGATTAATAAAACAATCGTTTTTTTTCTGTCTGGCGCTGCTGCTGGCGTTGTTGGTGGTTGGTTGCCAGATGCCGGCAGGCGCCGCTGGACTGCCTACCCTGGCAGTAGCCGCTATGCTGGATGAAGCAGGCGCAGGCGGGCAGAACGGTTTGCCCCCCACCTTCACGCCGCCTCCCCCCACGCCAGCGCCTTCGGCCACGGCTCCCCCCTTCACCACACCACGCCCGCCGACACAGACGCCGCTGCCTGTTCCCACCAATACGCCTGTCACCCCAGAAACATCAACGCCCACGCCGTCCATTACCCCCTCCCCGACCCTCACTCCCACGGCCACACTGAAGCCGCGCGAAGCCTATACCCTGGCAGAACCACTGCCCCTGGTTTATTATCCACGCCCCCCCGCCGACAACGGCTGGGGCATCCATTGGATCCCCACTACCAGCCAGGAGCCCGGCGTCGTGGATCGGTTTGTGGCCGAAGTAAAACGTATGCACATCAAATGGGTCGTGTTTCTCAATGACCACAGCGACATTGGGCGCAATGATTATCTGGTAGATCAATTGGTGGCTAACGGCATCATGCCCATCATGCGCGTTTATCGCAGTGGCATCTTACCCTATGATGGCGACCTGGGCGCCATGGTGCGCCACTATCGTGGGCGCGGCGTTTACTATTTTCAGCTTTACAATGAACCAAACGTGAACGATGAAAACCATCAGGGCGTCTCCAACCCGAACACGTATGCCGTTACCTGGGCCGCTGCGGCCCGCGATGTACTGGCCAATGGCGGCTATCCGGGCCTGGGAGCGCTCAGTCCAGGCGGGCCGTATAATCATTACCAGTTTTTGGCCCGCACTTTACAGGCGCTCAAACGGAACGGCGATCTGGGTTTGCTTAATTGGGGATGGGTCTCCGTCCATAACTATCACGGCTTGCGCTCACCCGACGACCCCGACGGCTTTCTACTCTTCCGCCAGTACGACGCCATTATAAACACCTATTTGCATCGTTCTATTCCCCTTATCGGCACGGAGGGTGGTTCCTACCATGCCAATCCGCAGATAGAAAAAGAGATGCTTAGCTGGCAGTACGCCTACATGCGAGACGCAGAACCGTATTATTTTGCTTTTAGCGCCTGGGTGCTAGCTAATCTGGAAGGGGGCAGCGCCGATCCTGCCTGGGAATGGCAGGCGTTGTTCCGCCGTGACTTTGTGCATCCAGTCGTGACGGATTTCTTTTACCAGATGGAGCGTTGATTTCTGAAGGGGGAGGGAACCCCACGAGGAATGAAAATCTGTAGCGCAAAGTGTTAGTTTGCGCAGACAAACTAACAGTTTGTCCTACTTTTGGTCAGCGTCCCTCTTCTGACCACTATCCACTCGCCACTGTTCACTGTTCACTCCCCTATCAGCCGCCAGCCAGGGTTTGCACGCCGCGCAGAATAGCCTGTTGCGCTGCGGTGAACCAGGGACCAGGCAGCAGCCCCAACACCAGCGTACCCAAGACGGTGAGACCCACGGCAATGTTCAGCGCGGGTTTGGTGCTGACTTCACCGGCGCCTTCGTGCATGAACATCAGGTAAACAACGCGCAGATAGAAGTAGCCAGAGATGATGCTGGTGACCACACCCACCACGGCCAGCCACAACATATCCGCCCCGATGGCGGCGCGGAAGATATAGAACTTGCCAGAGAAGCCACCCGTGGGAGGGACCCCCGTAAGCGAAAGCATGAAGTAAGCCATAGCCAGAGATAACAGGGGGGCGCGCCTGGCTAACCCCTTGAAATCGTCCAGCATGGTGCCTATGTTCTGCTGGCGCTCAACGGCTATAACCACGGCAAATGCGCCCAGATTGGTGAAGAGGTAGGCCAGCATGTAGAACAGGGCGGCGCTAACGCCATCAGGGCTGGTCACACCAGCAGCAACCCCCATTAAAATATAGCCCGCATGGGCAATACTCGAATAAGCCAGCATGCGCTTGATGTTCGGTTGCGCCAGGGCCACCACGTTGCCCAAAATCATGGTTAAGGCGGCCAAAACCGCCACTGCCGGCGCCCAGGTGACCGCGATAGCCGGCAAGGCGCTGACGAAAACGCGAATCAGGGCGGCAAAACCACCGACCTTGGCC
>CAZDSN010000325.1:0-2616 GCA_964507675.1 uncultured Ardenticatenaceae bacterium
GGAACCTGAGCAATCACGTCGTCGGAAACCGGGTTGAGCCAGCCGTCCAACACCAGCAGCGCGTCGCAGCGCGCGTCGCGCCCGCACAATTCTACGGCAGCGCCGCCGCCCGTGGAGTGGCCAAAGACGCCCACACGTTCCAGGTCCAGATGACCCGCTAGCGGCCCGGCCGCATTCCAGCCGGCAGCCTCGTCAAGCAGAAATTGTAAGTCGGCGGCATAGGTGCGCACGACGGCGTTGCTGCTGCGAGCGTAAGCGTCGTCGCTGCTGTCGTCTAGCAGAGCAGGATTGTTCAAAACCACGCGGTCG
This sequence comes from uncultured Ardenticatenaceae bacterium, assembly GCA_964507675.1. Classification (GTDB taxonomy): domain Bacteria; phylum Chloroflexota; class Anaerolineae; order Promineifilales; family Promineifilaceae; genus JAGVTM01. Next base: position 310 of record CAZDSN010000325.1, read on the forward strand.
GGCGGCAGCACCGTGAAAACGGCGGCGTGGGTGTGGTCGGGGGCAATCACCACGTAGCCGCGGCTGGCGAGTTCTTCCATCTGGAAACTGTTTTGCGCCCGCATCCCCTGCCAGCCGTGCGAAAAAAGTAGCACCGGGTAGCGGGTTTCCTCATCCGCAATGGGCGCGTCCACATAGGCGTGGGTGTGGGTCAGGCGGATGTGACCGAGGAAGAAGGCGGGCAAGCCCAACCGCCGTGCCAGCACGGGGGCGGCGATGTCCAGGTGGTCCAGGTAAGGCGCCAACTCGCCGCTGGCGTCTGGGGCGGCGGGATACCACACCTGCGCCATCAGTTCGCGCGGCTGCGCCGGGTCGCCCAGCGCGTCGGGGCGGGTTTCGTCTATCAGGTGCAGGATGCTTGTGCCTACGGCGTAGGGGCCGGTGGGGGTGGGAAGTTGGGGCACGGGCAGCAGGATAGGCAGGGCGGCAGCCACCAGCCACAACAACCAGTCGCTGAGGGCAAAGACGCGCGGTTTGCGGCTGGTCTCAGGCTGCATCAGGGCGGTGAAAGCGTTCATGGTAAGAATAGCCGTGAGCAGATAAGCGGGGATCATTTGCCAGCGGTACTGTTCCAGCAGCAGATGCAGCAGCGCCAGCGCCAGCGCGGCAAAGGGCAGCAGCCGCTGCCCGCGCGGCGGCAGGGGCAGGCGCATAGCCAAGATGGGCCAGAGCAGGCAGAGGAGCAAAGCGAGTAGAAGGAGGAGTTCAAGTAAGCGCATAATAACAGAAAAGGTTTTCTCTCTAATCGTTGACCAGAACGAGTTTGCCGGCAACGTCGCCATCGCGCAACCGGCGCAGGGCGCTCGGGGCTTCTTCCAGGGGGTAGACGGCGTCAATGATCGGGCGGAGTTTGCCCTGGAAGATCAGGTGCATGACGCGCTCGTAGTCGGACTGCGGCCCCATCGTGCTGCCGATAATACGCAAATGTTTGCCAAACATGAGGCGGTTGTCAAACTCGAATTTAGGGCCGCTGGTATTGCCCACCGTCAGCAGGCGACCGCCTTTCTTCAGGGCGCGCAGCGAGAGATGGTAAGTGGCTGCGCCCACATTGTCCACCACCATGTCCACCCCCTGGCGGTTGGTGGCTTTGAAAACGGCTTTGCTCCAATCTTCCTGACTGCGATCAATCGTCACGTCCGCGCCCAGTTGGCGCGCCTGGGCCAGCTTGCCGGCATTGGAGCCAACGACGTAAATAGTGCCCGCGCCTGCCAGTCGCGCAATCTGGATAGCCGCCGTGTTTACGCCGCCGCCCGCGCCCACAATGAGCACATCTTCGCCAGCGCGCAGGTTGCCCATGGTGATCAGCGAATGCCAGGCAGTTACAAAAACAAGCGACGCCGCGGCGGCAGTGGCAAAACTGACGTGGTCGGGCAGCCGCAGCAGGTTGCGTGCCGGCAGCTTGATAGTTTCAGCGTAAAAGCCGGGCAGATGTTCGCCAAAGATGGCGAACTGGTCGCACATATGGTCGCGCCCGCTGCGGCAGAAGTTGCACTGCCCACAGCTGTAGGTAGGGTTAACGGCCACGCGGTCGCCTGCCTGAAAACCCGTTACCTGGCTGCCCACCTGGGCAATGACGCCCGCGCCATCGCTGCCCAGGATGTGCGGCAGATGCAGCTTCAGGGCCGGCCAGCCGGCCAACACCCACAAATCCAACCGGTTCAATGCGGCTGCCTTCACTGACACCAGCGCCTCATCCGGCCCTATTTCGGGCACAGGCACATCGGCGACTGTCACCTGATCCAGGCCGCCATGTTCGTGGAAAACAACGGCTTTCATTCCGTGATCACCTCATCCAGATTTTCTTTGTAATACTCCAGCGCGCCGCTATAGGCCAGAATGTCATCATCTTGAGTCGTCTCCAGCAGCAGCGTCAGCAGCAGCCGGGTGGCAGCCTCGTACTCTCCTTTACTATAGTAGGCCAGCGCTAGAAAGACGCGGCTGCTGTTATTGTCGGGAAACTGGGTAGTGGCATCTGTCAGGGTGTCAATGGCGGCGTCGAACTGCCCCGTGACGCGCAGGCTGCTGCCCAGGCATACCAGGCATTCTTGCAAGTCGGCGCCGGACAAACCAGCCTCGATGGCTTCTTGATAGTAAGGGATAGCGTCGGCTTCCTGGCCCAGTACGTCAAACGAGCCGCCCACTTCAAACAGCACCAGGGGGTCGTCGGGATATTCTTTCATCAACTGGAACAGCAGGTCTTGTGAGGCTTCTAGCTGGTCTTCCTGGCGCAGTTGGCGCGCCCGGGCAATGGTTTCAGTTTTGTTCATG
>CAZDSN010000325.1:2716-5312 GCA_964507675.1 uncultured Ardenticatenaceae bacterium
TAATGATAGACGCCTGCGGCAGAAACCGCAACCATAAATAAGTAAAGTCGAGTAGAATAGAGACGAACGTTTCCGGCGTGCGCCCTGCCGGCATTGTCAGAGGGAAAATAATTAACAATTCACCCATTCACCAATTAATTATTATTCCTTCACTTGAAACACACCCAATTCACATAGCGATGATCCCCCCTGTGTGCTATGCCCCTGTCCAGCGTTCTTGACCTTGCTCCGGCTATCAGCGCCGGCATTTATACCATCTTGCTGCTGATAACGCTCCTGCGTCCGGGCGCCGCAGCGCGAGCGCAGCGATGGTTAGCGGTCTTTCTGGCTGCCGGCATCCTCTGGCAGTTGCTGCGTTTTCTCTGGCCCTCCAATGGGCATCCCCCCAACTTCCCCACCATTTTCTTGCTGGCGGGTACCCTGGCCCTGGCCCTGCTGACGGCTGCGTATCTCGAATGGTCGCCGCCAAAGTGGCTGCCGGCAGGTGGGGCGGTGATCATTGCCGGCATCCTCCTCCTGGAACTGTCCCGCCCGCGTGCCCTCATCCCCGCCCCGGAATGGCTCACGCTCCGGTTTTCGGCTGGTGGCCTCGGCGCCCTGGCTTTATGGCTGGCTTTCAGCCTGCCCCTGCTGCTGCGCACCTGGCAAACCTACCGCCGCACGCGCCTGCCCTGGCACGCCAACCGCCTGCTCTTCTGGTTCTTGCTGCTGCTAACCGTTTACGCCGCCCAGGCTTTGAGCTTCGTCAACCGCCCCCCCTGGCAGCTAATCAGCCACCTGTTGGGTCTGCTAGCCATCTTGGGGTTCATTGACGTGGTCGTCGCCCACCGCGTTTTCGACGTGCGCCACCGCCTGCGCCTGAGCATCACGATGGCCATTACCATCCTGCTGATAGGTTTGCCCGCTGCCGGCATCTTTCGCCTCATTGTCAGCGTCCAACCGGGCCTGTCTCCCCTCTACGTGGCCCTGAGCATTTTGCTGCTGGCCGCCGTCAGTTTCATCCTGTTTCTGCCGCTGCGCCGCGCAGTCGAGCGCCTCTTCTCCCACTATTTACCCAGCCAGCATTTTGACACCCGCGCCGCCGTGCGCAGCTACAGCCAGGCAATTGCTCGCGTCCTGGACGTGGAACAGCTTTCGCAAATCATTATTGGTCAGATGGGCGAGCGGTTGGGCGTCAATCGCGGCACGCTGATGCTCCTTTCCCCCCAGAATACCCATTATGAAATCGAACCTATCCCCGCTCGCAGCCGTCTGCCCCGCCTGACCACCAGTTTACCCCAAACCAGCCCATTTTTTCAGAGCCTGATCCAGCAGCATTACCCGCTGCTGCAATATGAACTTGACTTTAACCCTGCTTTCCGCGGTCTTTCCCCGGTCGAACGCGCCTGGTTAGCGGAACAGGCGATGGAGGTGTACGTTCCTGTCATTATTGACAACCAGTTGGAAGCCTTGATTGCCCTGGGGCCAAAATCCTCCGGCTTGACCTTTCGCCCCATAGAAATTGAACTGATGCAGTTACTGGCGGATCAGACAGGCGTAGCTCTGCAAAATGCCCGCCTCTATCGGGAACTGGGTTCGCAAAATGAAAAGGTGCGCCAGCTTAACGAAGACCTGCTCAAACAAAACGAGCGGCTGGGCATCATGGATAAAGTCAAATCCGACTTCATTACCATTGCCTCCCACGAACTGCGCACGCCCCTGACCCAGGTCAAAGGGTACGCCGACATTCTAGCGGCGATGAACCAGTCTAACGCCCTCACCCGCGAGCAAACGCAGGAGATCGTGGGGCACGTCAACCGCGCCGTGCATCAACTGGAGAAGGTCATTTCCGCCATGTTGGACGCCAGCCAGCTTGACGTGAAAGAAATGCGGCTTTCCTTCATGGGCGCTGGCCCGGAGACCATTATGCGCCTGGCCGTAGACCCGCTGCGGCCGGCCATGCAAGAAAGACGGATCACCCTGGTACAGACGGGATTGCACCAACTGCCGCAAATACAGGCAGACTTCAAACGCTTGGTGCAGGCTTTTCAAAACATCATCAGCAATGCTATCAAGTACACACCTGATGGCGGCGTTATCACCATCAGCGGCGCCCTGGTTCCCAGTGCGGCTAATGTGGACGAGTTTGTGGAGCTCGTGGTGGCGGATACCGGCATTGGCATTGATCCCCAATATCACGAACTTATATTTGAGAAGTTCTTCCGTATTGGCGACCCCAAACTCCATTCCACAGGCGGCACCAAGTTCAAAGGCGCCGGCCCCGGGTTGGGCTTACCCATTGCCAAAGGCGTAATCGAAGCGCATGGGGGCCACATCTGGGTCGAATCTCCCGGCAGCAACGAAGCGCTCCTGCCCGGCACAGAAGTACACATCGTCCTCCCCATCATCCCCCCCGCCGCCCAATAACTCCCCCCATACCGCCACCTCCGAAAAGCCCCCTTCCCCCTTCAGGGGGAATGGGGTTGGGGAATGGGGGTCTGCTTTTACCGAATCAGTCAGCTTCTATCTGGTCAACCCCCCGCCCCCTCCCCGGCCAGGAAGGGCTAACGCCGACCGTACCATCGGCTTCTAGCCGCTGCCACTCCTGCCAGGGAAG